>CAYUZZ010000090.1:0-7852 GCA_964449505.1 uncultured Hyphomicrobiales bacterium
CGATCGGGTGACCCAAAATTTAATCCTGGCTATATAGGTAAGGGTGATACCAAAATCGGAAATCTTTACGACCCATTTTACGATACAGTTCAGTACAGAGGTGGTCAATATTGTTACGTGTTGTATGCAAGCATCAAAAAATTAGACGGTTCAATAATCGATACTTTGCTCGCAGAGCGATGCGTGGATGTTCCAAATGCAGTTATATCAAAAGCACATCCATTAAAAAATCCATTTTCCGTAAGTACCACAATCGAATTACACTTAGATGATGATTGTTATGTTGAAGGATTTGTTACTGATGAAATTGGAAAATTTGTGAGCTATCTCACGAGTAATGTTTATGGTGTAATGAAAAAAACTTTTATGAAAAAAGGTGTTTATTATATTGACTTCAATGCAAGCGCTGTTGCCTCACAAGGTTTATACAACACAATTTTTATAGCATACCCAATCAAAGACCCAAACATAGAAGTATCGAAAGCTGTAGTTAAGCTCCAACTTATAAAAGACGGTTCTGAGTAAAATTTTTCGTACATTGCATATAAATGATCAAGCTACTTATAATATTTATTGTTTGTTTGTTTCCTGCGAATAAATTATTTGCGGAGGATAATTTTATTTATCCTAAATCTACCGATTCTTTAGAATGTGGAAGTACAATAACTATTCAATGGACAAACGAAAATAATGTACCAGCAGACCTATACTATTCTTATGATGATAAAATCTGGACTTTAATTGAAAGCAATTTATTTGTAAGTAATTACCTATGGACTGCTCCGATTACCATATCCAAAAAAATATATTTTAAAGTAGAACTAAGCAAACAAACCAGCAACCGAATCATTTGGGATAATAAAGACGCTCACAACAATTGGGTTTTAATGTCCAAATTTGTAGCTAACGATAGAATAATTAGTGTTGGCAGAGATGATAGCGTTAAATATTGGGATATTCCTTCGCGTCAATTGATTAAAACTTTAAACATTCAAAATTCTCAAAATACTAATTTTGCGTTGGAATATGCTCGAGGTAAAATTCTGGTTTTCCAGGATTATTCCGTTTTTACTTGGGATACTGAATTAAATACCACCTCAAGAATTTATTCAAACACTCAGCTTGGAACAATACGTTCCGCTGCCTACGACCCAAATAACCAAGAAGTAGCAATAACTTCTGAAAATGGCTTCGTGCAAATTATCGATTTGTTTGGCGAAGAAATGGCGAAGTTTACATTCGGTACTTTAAAAACAATACACACTTTAGATTATTCAGACGATGGCAAGTATTTGGCAGTTGCTGGCGATGATGGTTACGTTTATGTGATTAATCTGGAAACAGAAGAAATTTTAAGCACTGTTCAGCGTCATGGCGACAGCAGTTCGCATACAGTTTGGTCTGTTGATATATCGCCCAATAATATTTTTATAATAAGTGGAGGCGTTGACGATAAAGCTCGACTTTGGGATTTCAAAACACTTGAACTAATAGCAAGTTATGTTCATAATTCAGATATTAGAGCTACTAAATTTAACAGTAATGGTACTTTGTATTTATCCGGTTCTCTTGATAATACACTTCACCAATACTCAGTAACAAACAAATTAGAAATACCCGGGGCAGATTTAAATCATCAAAATCAGATTTTATGGGCAGAATATTTAAATAAGGGCGACACTCTCATAACTGCTGGCAGGGATAACGGCTTTAAAGTGTGGAAAAATGGTCAGTCTGATGTTACTGAAATTAAAACAAGTGCTAACCTTTATCAAAATTTAGAAATCTGGTTCCCCGAAATTTTTGTCAAACTAAATGATGATTTTCAGATTCCATTAAAGACTAAGGGTAATTTAGACTTTATTGATAGTTTAAAACTATTTTATACAGTTCCAGTAGATATTGCCGATATTGATGGATTTGTTAAACCCGGACCTATAAATCGCGATGAACTGTTATTAGCTGTTATCGAAAAAAATATTCCCGCAGAATTTATCCTTCACCAAGCTATTGCAATGATGAGTGATAGGAAAAAGGGCGATCTGAAAATAAATAATATTAAAATATATCCCGATGCAAATTATAAACTTTTAACCAAAGATGGCTTTATTGAAATCATTGATGAATGCGATATAGATACATCCCGATTTGTGATGATAGATAAATCGAATACTTCAATTAAAATAATTTCGAATGTAATTTCATCAAATATAAAAATTAGCTTATATTCGAATATTGACGCAAGTTACTCTATGAAAATTTACAATTTAAATGGTTTACTTGTAGGCGAATTATTTGAAGCACATTTGAAACATGGTCTTTATGAATTTAGTTTTGATTGTAGTGAACTAGCAAATGGAGTATATTATTTAATTACTATATTTGAAAACAAATTTCTAAGTGAAAAATTTATTAAATCGAATAAATGAAAAAATTGATAATTTTATTATTGTTGATGAGCTTTTCGGAGTTATTTTCTCAGGCACCCAGCGGAGAATTTAGTTACCATAAAGTTGTGCAATCCAACGATACATTGATTGTAAATCGCAAAAATGGTAACTGGTGGTTTGGTTTGCGGGGTGGTTTCAACCGCAACTATTTTTTTGGCAGTCTTCAATATACAACTAACAACGACCCTGGAAATCCCTTCAAAAGAATAGTAAATTTCGACATAGGTGATGGTGGCGGTGCTTTGCTGGGATTAATGGCAGAATATGTTCCTGTAAATGAGAAAATAGGTTATGGAATTAACGTTAACCTAATTGAAAATAGGAGTGTAAATACAAGCTCCGAACCCGACAAAGATACTTTACAAACTTATTATGATTTTAATTCTACATTAAACTATCTTGTTATATCCCCATATTTGAAATATAGTCTAATTTTATCAGGGCTTTACACTTTTACAGGTTTGGATATAGCTATTAATAGTGGACAAAAAACATCATTTCAAAAAAAATTCATTAATTCTGGATCTATTGAACAATGGAAAGTTGAAGACTTGGAACAACTTCCTATAAGCGTAGGCTTTCATATTGGTTTTGGATACGATTTCTTTATAGCAGATATAAGCGAAGTAGCGCGTGCCAGATTTTCCCCGTTTGTTTCGATGCACCTAAACAGTTCGATGATAGCGGATAATAGCTCAACATGGAGTAGTCTTCAAATTAAACTTGGTTTTGCTGTAAAACTTGGCTTTGATAAAATCCAATACGACACCTTATTCTATGATAAAGACCATGTTCCATCTCCTGTATTTATTGCCGCTGTCAACAAAGGTACTGGCACTTCTTTTCCAGGATTCCGAAAATCAGAGGAGTTTGTTGGTGCAGACCTTTTGGTAGTGGATATTCCAATAGTAACAGGAGAAATTACTGCGAAAAAGACAGCAGAAGATTTAGCCAAAGACAACCCAAATGCTACACCTGAAATATTGGAGGTACCGGCACGATTAAAGTTTAACTTTAATTCACCTTATGACTTTTCATTTACTAATTCTGCAACTACAGATTTGAGTAATGATATGAAAAGGAACATTGAAAATATGGCTAATTTTTTGAAATCCAACCCGAAAATAAAAGTTTTCATTGTTGGATATTCTGATAACGCTGGTTCGTTTGTCGAAAATGATACAAGGTCAAGGCAAAGAGCTCAGAAAGCTGAACAAGAATTTATAAAAAATGGTATAAATAAAAGTAGAATATCATTCACTTGGCGTGGTTCTCTTGGAAATAAAGCAAATAACGATACCGAAGAGGGCAGACGCCAAAATAGAAGAGTAGAAATTACTTTAATTAAATAAGGAAAAATATGGAAAACAAAAAAACTGTATGTGTGATAGAAGACAATATACCAATACGTAAACTGTATTGTACTATCCTTAAAAAATCTGGATTAAGTTTCTCCGACTTTGGTGATGGGATGAGTGCATATAATTGGCTTAAGAATAATAAAGTGGACGGTATCATTATGGATATTTTGCTACCCGACATTAATGGCAATGAACTGGTAAAAATGGTGAAAGAATTAGAGCTGCAGAAGAATACGATTATTTGTGCCATTACTGGATTTGCACAAGAGCAGGATAGAGAAAAGTTTCTTAACGAAGGATTTTCCTATTACTTGTCGAAACCAATAAATACATCATCATTTATTGAAGATGTAAAAAAAATGTTTAATCTTTAATACAAAAGCTTAATAAAAATGAAAAAAAATCAGGCTATTAATAATTTCGAATCAATCATTAAAGAAAGGTCCTCTAAAAATGCACACCCTTTGTCTTTTGCAAAGACTTACCCTGCCTATATTACATTGGGTGTATTGTTGCTGATTAGTGGTTTTTTGTATTATACGGTGAATAATCAGACTGAGAAAGATTTAAATACTGATTATGAAAAGGCTGTAACTTCTATAATGAGCAGGTTCGATTCACAGTACCAAAGCAGTTATAATATTGTTAGTTCGATGAGTGAGCTTTATGATATTGTTCTTGAGGTTGTACGGGATTATTTTGACCTCTATGCCACAGTTCCCGTAAAAACATATTCATCGATTCTAAGCGTTGAATATATAGAAAAAGTTTACGACAATGATATATCAATTTACTCCTATTTTATCAGCACACAAGGTTATTCGGACTATACTTTCAAAGCAAAAGATAAAAAAGATGTTTACTACCCAATCCATCATATTTTGCCCATGGAAGGTAATAAACACAGGCATGGTTTGGATATGAGTTCGCAACCCCAGTTTTTTAGTGCAGCGATGAAAGCAGTAAGACTTGGCAAAATTGTATCATCAGAAAATTATATTTCAAGGAATAAAGATACATCCAGTTTCTTTATAATAGCACCTATTTATAATAAAGCAACCGCTAGAAGTAATTTCCAACAAAGAAAGGATAACTTAAAGGGATTTCTTGCAATTGAACTTGATTCTAAAAAATTCTTTCTTGAGGCACTTTCTGGACAGAACAAGGATAAAAAACTCAGCTTTCCTACTGACTCGCTTGTTTATTTCAAAATTGTTGATATAAATAGTGACAATGAAGAAAAAGTGATATTTGAATCTAAGAATTATAATTCTGTTCCTACAGACTTTAAACCTTATAAATCTTCCGTTGTGGATTTTGATGTTGCCGACAGAAAGCTGAAGGTATATTTTAATTCCGTACCTAACTTTGGTGGCAGTATAAGAAAAACCTTGCCAATTAGTACTTTGGTAGTATCATTGGTGTTAAGCTTTTTATTCTTTGCTTTTGTTCTATCAGTTACTACAGGTAGAGCCAGAGCAGTTGCCATTGCAGATAAAATTACCGAATCGCAGCGTAGAATTGTAGAAGCATCTCGTGATATAATTGGAGTGTTCGATTCGAATGGTTTATGGTTAAGCATCAATCCCTCTGTTGTTGATATTTTGAAGAAAACCCCCGATGAGTTATTAAAAACATCAATACTTGAATTATCGTATGACCCCACCAATCAATTGAATGACTTTGTAAATAAAATCAATTCTGCTAAAAGTAATTTCAATGATAGAATTACCGTCAAAATGAAATCTGGTGATGGTTTTAAGTGGATGAACTGGAATTTAAGTTATGTAAAGGACGATAACTTGGTTTATACAACCGGTCGTGATATCACGTTTGAGAAACTCGCCGAAGAAGATGCTTTGTTGAATACTAAACAAATAAAATTGGCAGAAATGTATGCCTTGGAGGCAAGCGAGTCCAAAACCTATTTTATGAAAAAGTTAAGCCATCAACTGAGAAACTCACTAACAGGTATTTTGGGTTATCTACAATTATTATCAAACAAACTATATGACAGCGAATCTGAAATGGACCAATATGTTGATTTTGCCGAGCAATCCAGTGAAGAAATATTCACATTCGTAAGTGACATTGTTGACGCCACAGTTCAAACAAGTCTAAAAAGTAATCTTAATCTTCAATTAGTTGATGCTGGTAAAGCTTTTGTTGATTCATTTAACCAATTTAAGAACGTAAATGGCAATTCAGGTTGCAAACTCGAAATATCTGATAATTCGACCAAGGCAAAAGCTATAGCAGACCTTAATTCCTTACATAATATTTATACCGAAAGTTTGCAGGCTCTGTCGGTAAATACACATAATATCGTAATAACAGTTGAAATACAGGAAAATTTATTTGAAGGTGCTACCGAAATTCAAATATTATCGTCAGCTAATTCATCTGTTAAAGAATTGATTAAGCTTTACAAACAACATTCAAGTGATATTATTAGTTACTTGAAATACGACAAATATGATTTCTTATTTAAAATATCCAATATTTCTTCTCATGTCAGACGTTTGAATGGCTCTTTTTCTATTGAATATTTGGGAGATAACGACGGTAATTTAATTAGCATTCAATTACCAAGAAACAAACAATTAGATTAATAAATCAAAATTACTTATTTTTAAATTAATAATTATGACGGAGGTTCTAAATTTAGTTCCTCTGTTTTAATAAGTGGTTGTTTTTTTATTATGGAATTAATTATGAAACACTTGATAATTTTTACACTTTTGATTCTTTGCAATTTTCTTAATCTATCTGCATACTTAGAACAAATATCAAGAGCAGACACTATTGATGCAGGAATTGTTTATGTTGGCGAAGAAAAAATAATTACTATAGATTTATCTAACTTATCTGATGATAAAACCATAGTATTTAACAAAATTGTATCCATCGATGATTATGGATATTATCAGTTAGATTTTACACCATTTACGATGATGCCCAAAGAAAGTTTTTCGGGGATTAAAGTAAAAATAACTCCCTTACAAAATGTAGATTCCTATTGCAATCTGTTTTTTAATGTTAGTATGAATAATAGCAGTTTATACTTTCCGGTGGTTATAAAAACAAAAGCAATGTTTACCAATAAATATTACGATGAAACACAAAACCTTTGGGGAGCTGACTTATTGAATAAGTTAAGATATTTGATAAGTAATCATCAATCATTTTCATACAAAAATGCTAGAAAAATATTATGGACAGGACCTGATAGAATTAATGGCAATGTGGAATGCATTTATACAGGCAAAATTAAACAAATTGATGATGAACCAGATTTTGCGGTGATCGACCAAGAAGGGTTTAATACCGAACATGTTTGGGCAAGAGCTTATGGTGCCGATGATGAACCTGAATTGAGTGATATGTTTCATATTTATCCAACCGAAAAAACTTCAAATACTAAAAGAGATAATTATCCTTTCGATTATGTTGTTTCTAATGTTGCCTATCAAGATGGTGGCTCAAAATTAGGCAAAAATACCAAAGGCGAGATTGCATTCGAAGTGCGAGATATCAGTAAAGGAAATATTGCCAGAAGCATGTTCTACTTTAGTACCAGATATGGTAATTTAAAAAATTATTTGACGTCTCAAGAAGAAACATTGCGAGAGTGGAGCTCTAAAGATTTGCCTGATGCAAAGGAAACTGCAAGAAATGACTCAATTTATAAATATCAATTAAATAGAAACCCATACATTGATTACCCCCAATTCTTGCAAAGAATTCCTAATCTGTCAGCAAATGGTGGAACTTTTTTAGAAGTATCAGAAATTAAACCTGTTGATAATATTTATATTTTGCCTGATAATTTGAAGGGAAAAGAATTTGAAGCACAAATTTTCTACTTTAATCAAGGAAATATTGAATCGGAAGTTGAAAGTATTAAGATTTTAAATAATCCAGATAGATTTTCGATAGACTATAATAATACAAACATGCTCGTAAAACCAAACTCATACCAAAAAACCACAGTAAAATTCAATTCAAGTGGCTTGGATGGTATGATAGAGGATTCTGCAA
>CAYUZZ010000091.1:0-2068 GCA_964449505.1 uncultured Hyphomicrobiales bacterium
TAACTTCTCCACTTCATTGGAAAGTTGCCTGTTTTGGGACTACATTTGTCTCACGCCGTTCAAAGTATGTTTCAAACATTAGGTTTCAACGGTCCAAAATTGACACCTTCTCTGATAGCCCTCAGTAAAGTTCTGGGTTGGGGGGTATTCATTATGTTTGCCTCGATCCCTGCTGCAGTTTTATTTTTAGGATTAGGGAAAGGAGTATTGGGAATATGAAATTAGATGCAAAAATTCCTTCAGGTAATTTAACTGATAAATGGGATAATTATCGTTTCGATATGAAATTGATTAACCCATCTAACAAAAGAAAGTATAAGATTTTAGTTGTAGGTACTGGACTTGCAGGTGCTTCGGCAGCTGCTTCATTAGCTGAATTGGGCTATCAGGTAGAAACATTTACTTATCACGACAGCCCAAGACGTGCGCATAGTATTGCAGCACAAGGTGGCATTAATGCAGCTAAAAATTATCAGAACGATGGTGATAGCATTTATCGTTTGTTCTATGATACAATCAAAGGTGGTGACTACCGCGCCCGTGAAGCCAATGTTTACAGATTGGCTCAGGTTAGCAATAATATTATTGACCAATGTGTTGCCCAAGGAGTTCCTTTCGCCAGAGAATACGGTGGAACACTTGATAACCGTTCCTTTGGTGGTGCTCAGGTTTCAAGAACCTTCTATGCCAGAGGAGCCACCGGGCAACAATTGTTGTTGGGAGCTTACTCCGCAATGATGCGTCAAGTTGGGCTTGGTGCAATCATAATGCACAACCGTATGGAAATGCTCGATGTAGTGCTTGTTGATGGTAAGGCGAAAGGTATCATTGTGAGAGACCTTGTTACAGGAAAAATAGAATCCCACGCCGGCGATGCCGTAATTTTGGCTACAGGTGGATATGCAAATGTGTTTTATTTATCCACAAATGCACAAGCTTGCAATGTTACTGCTACTTTCAGAGCTTACAAAAAAGGTGCATTGTTTGCTAATCCTTGTTATTCCCAAATTCATCCTACATGTATTCCTGTTAGTGGTGAACATCAATCAAAATTAACTCTTATGAGCGAATCTCTTAGAAACGACGGCAGAATATGGGTGCCCAAAAAACAAGGTGATAAACGTAAACCTGATGATATTCCTGAAAATGAAAGGGATTATTATTTGGAAAGAAAGTATCCTAGTTTCGGAAATCTATCACCTCGTGATATTTCGTCGCGTGCCGCAAAGCAAGTTTGTGACGAAGGAAGAGGAGTTGGAGCAACAGGATATGGCGTTTATCTTGACTTTGCCGATGCCATTAAAAGACTTGGACAAAATAAAATTCAAGAACGCTACGGTAATCTATTCGAAATGTATGAAAGAATTACAGGCGAAGACCCGTACACCTCTCCGATGAGAATTTACCCAGCTTCGCATTATTCGATGGGGGGATTGTGGGTTGACTATAATCTAATGTCAACAATTCCAGGATTGCACGTATTGGGTGAAGCTAATTTTAGTGACCATGGTGCAAATCGCTTGGGAGCAAGTGCTCTGATGCAGGGACTTGCAGACGGATATTTTGTGATTCCTTATACAATTGGCAATTACTTGGCTTTGAATAAAGATGACAAAAAAATCGATACTTCACATCCAGAATTTAAAAAAGCTGAACAAGATGCAACTGATAAATTAAACAAATTAATTTCAATAAAAGGTAAGAAAACCCCTACTGATTTCCATCGCGAACTTGGAAAAGTTGTGTGGGATAAAATTGGTATGGGCAGAAACGCTGCTGGTTTGAAGGAAGCATTAGAAAAAATTCCACTTATCAGAGAAGAATTCTGGCAAAACCTGAACGTTACCGGTGGAACTGATTCTTTGAATGTTGCTTTGGAAAAAGCTAATCGTGTGGCAGATTTCTTGGAATTTGCAGAAGTTTTGGCTTGGGATGCTCTGGAAAGAGACGAGTCTTGTGGTAGCCATTTTAGAGAAGAGCATCAGACTTCGGATGGCGAGGCGGTTAGATATGACGAAAAATTTGCCCACGTTGCCGCTTGGGAATTTACTGGCGTTGGCAACAAACC
>CAYUZZ010000091.1:2078-7833 GCA_964449505.1 uncultured Hyphomicrobiales bacterium
TAGTTTTCGAGAATGTTCATTTAAGCGTAAGGAGTTACAAATAATGAAACTAACACTACATATATGGAGACAAAAAGATAATAATTCAAAAGGAAATTTTGTAAAATATCAAATGGATGACGTATCACCCGATATGTCTTTCCTCGAAATGCTTGATGTTTTAAATGCAAGTTTGATGAAGCAGGGTTTGGAGCCTGTTGCTTTTGATCATGATTGTCGGGAAGGTGTTTGCGGTTCATGCTCTATGACTATCAATGGCAAACCTCACGGTCCGGAAAGCCTTACCACTACTTGCCAATTGCACATGAGAAAATTCAAAGACGGAGATACTATTTATATTGAGCCTTTCCGTGCAAAAGCATTTCCTGTAATAAAAGATTTGATAGTAAATCGTAACGCCTTCGACAGAATTCAAATGTCAGGTGGGTTTATTTCGATAAATACCGGAAGTGCACCAGACGCAAATAGTTTGCCGGTACCGAAGAAAAATGCCGATAAAGCTTTTGATGCTGCCGCTTGTATAGGTTGCGGTGCATGTGTGGCTGCTTGCCCCAATGGTGCCGCTATGCTATTTACTTCTGCAAAAATCAGCCAGTTTGCACTTTTGCCACAAGGTCAGGCAGAACGTAAGAAAAGAGTTATCAGTATGGTTAAACAGATGGATTTGGAAGGTTTTGGTGCTTGTACCAATCATTACGAATGTGAAGCAGCCTGCCCTAAAGGTATTTCTGTCGAATTTATAGCACTTATGAATCGTGACTTCTTTAAAGCATCACTTTTTGGAAAAGTTAAGTAATGAATTTAATTCTATGATAAAAAACAAGGGTGGATATGTTCCACCCTTCTTATTTTTGGGGAAGGCAACCAAGTATTAATCTGACAATAAATTATCTGGGCTTTCAAGCATGGAAATATCCTGTATAGATGCCCCAGCTATTCCTTTTAGTGAACCATAAAAGTTGACGGCGTTACTTAAAATCCTGTCAAATTGCTTTTCCCGTTCTTTCCAAATTTTCTGCATTTTTAATTTTTCATCAAGATAACTTTTCTGCAAATCTTGAAATCCCAAAATTATTGATTCGAGCTGACCATGAAATTCATTACTAGTAAGATAATTATATAATAACTCCATTTTAGTGTTACTGCCCTGCTGGGTTATTTTTAGTTTGTTGATTTCAATCATTGTCCGTCTCAATACTAATATTAAGGGTTTAATATCTGGAAAATGACAAATCCAAACACCATTCTCATAGAAAAATCTAGTTTTATTTTGCGGCATTGCCTCGCTTACCAGCACCAAAATATCGGCTTTTACTTCTAAATTATCATTTTTTAGTTTACCTACCCAATTCTTATCATATTCTTTTGTTCGTTTGCTTTCGTAATAAATGGTACCACAGAATTGCATTTGTTCATTATATACATTATGAATCAGGTCGGCACCACGCTGCCCTTTTTTTATCTCCTGAATCTGGTCGAATGGGCTTATATCTTTGATTATATTTTCTAATTCGAGTTCCTGTACTTCACCTTGCATTTGCATTGAGCCTTGCTCAGCTTTACGTTTCATTTCCTCGGCTAATTTAGTTTGGTCATCAAGTTTTTTCTCGAATTCCCGAATTTTAAGAATGTACTCGTCCTCAATACTCTTTTTGATATTGATTTTTTCTTCGTTAATTTTTCCCGCTAATTCCTTGTCTTTTTGCAAGGTGATGCGTTGTTCTGCAGTATCTTTTTCAAATTTAATTTGCTCAAGTTGTATTTTTAACTCGATATTTTCCTTTAATTGCCGATTTTTTTCTTCAATTTGTTCCTTTAATTTTTGTATTTCAAAGGATTTTTCTGCTTCAATTTGTGATTTAACAGCTTTTTCTATGTCGTATTTTTCGCTCTGTAACTTTAAAGTTACTTCCTTATTTATGGTATTGCTTATATTTTGTTTCTCAGTATCAATCCGCTCTTGTTCCTTTTTTAATTTATCAATTTCTATTTCCAATTTGCGTTGATTGGCTTGTGACTCTTTATTAAATTTGTCCTCAATTCTACGCTTTTCCTCGTGGGTAATCAGTTCGATCTGCGAATTGACATAATTATTAACATCTATAGCCGTCCCGCAATTAGGGCAGATAATCTTTGCTTCATCTTTCATACTATTTAGTTCAATCCAAAATTATTTTGATTTAATTTTTGCAATTTTACTTGAATCTACTGTGGTAATTAATTTTTCCTTAACCTCTTCGTTAACTTTTCTTAGTAGGAGGTCAACTGTATTTTCGAGTATCCACTCAAAATCTTCTTTCCATAAATACTCTTTATCTGCTCTGGGGGCGGGATTAAGGAAGTCAACAATATAGGGGATATTATCTTTGACCGCAAATTCAATAGAATTAAACTCATAATCAAAAAAGTCAGTTATTAGCAGGGTAGTTTTTTCAATTTCTCTTCTTAGCTTTTGATTTACGGTAGTTTCAGAGTTTTCGTAACGCAAATGTAACGGCTTCACCGGGTCGTAAGATAGAATCCTAATATTCTTTTTACCGATTACAAATACTCTGAAATATTGTTCATAAGCAATGCTTTCCTGAAGAATCATTGTTGTTTTGCCTGTCAAATCATAAGCAGAAAAGAACTCGTGAGGATTGTAAATTTTATAAGCATTATAGGAAGAATGACCCATATTTGATTTTAAAAACGCTGGAAAACCAATATACTCAAATACTTCCTCCCAATTTAGAGGGTATATCAAATTGTGGAGCTCATCTGGAGCCACTCCATCAGGTATTTCCTTGCTAGGCAATAATACGGTTTTCGGTGTTTTTAATTTATTTTTTTGTGCGAAAACGGTATGCATAAAATTATTGTCGGAACAATTCCAAAATGGGTTGTTGATTACTTTGATTCCGTTCAGAGCCGCAAATTTTAGATAAGATAGATACATTGGTATGTGATGAGATATGCGGTCAAATATGAGATCATATTTTGTTTTGTCCGTAATTTTCAATGCTCCGATTTTAACTTCACTTGCTTTTACCGCTGATTGCTTGGAGTTAATCATTCCTATCACAGCTTGTGGGTACGATTTCTCAATACCATACATTAACCCTATATTTTTCATTGCAGATTCCGATTTGTTGAGAATTATAACTTTAGACGATTATATGAAAAATAATTTAGTAATTTTTATGAAAAAATATTAATTACAATTGGTAAACTTTTATTAAATTTTCTGAAACAGGATTGTTCAATCCAGATACAAAAACTATAAAAGAATTTTCATCTATGAACTGGAATTTATCTTTGTTACTTATAAAGTAATTATAAAAATCATCAAATTTGGTTATGGTCTCCAAACAAATTGGAATTGTACCCCAAAATAAATTAAGTCTTCTCATAATTGACCTATCATTAGTAATTCCGACGATAGGAATTCTTGGTCTGAATCTGGCAATATTTCTAACAGTATTTGATGATGAGGTAATTGCAGCAATTGCCGATGCGTTGATTTGTTCTGCTATTACTGTTGAAGCATGTGAAATGGCATCTGAAATATCTGTTTTAAGATTTGTATAAAGTCTATCCCCGTAAGGGATGTTGTAAATTTGATTTTCTGTTTTTAAAATAATATTTATCATATTATTAAGTGCATCAACGGGGTAGGTTCCTACACTTGTCTCTCCACTAAGCATCAGAACGTCGCTTCCGTCAAAAACTGCGTTCGATACATCACTTGCTTCGGCACGGGTAGGTCTTGGGCTGTTTATCATAGATTCGAGCATTTGTGTTGCCGTGATAACTGGAGTGCCTGCAGCATTACATTTTCTGATTAGTTCTTTTTGTAATAAAGGTACATCTTCTACGGGATATTCCAAACCCAAATCACCACGAGCTATCATAATACCGTCAGATTCATTGATTATTTCATCAATGTTTTTAATGGCTTCAGGTCTTTCAATTTTCGCAATAATTGGCACCTGCTTTCCGAAAATCTTCATGGAAGTTTTTAACTCGACAATATCTCGACCACTGCTTACAAATGATAGTGCAACAAAATCTATACCCAAAGTTAAGCCAAATTTAAGGTCTTCTATATCTTTGTCGCTGAGTGCGGGTGCAGAGAAAGCGACACCAGGGGCGATTATCCCTTTGCGGTCTTTCAAAATGCCACCTTTTATTACAGTACATTCTACATTGTTGCCCCTAATTTTAAATACTTTTAGTATTAAATATCCATCATCAATCAAAATTTTATCATTAACCTTCAAATCCTTCGCAAGATTTGAGTAAGAAGTGCGAACTATCTGATTGGTTCCCAACTCCAAATCGTCATGAGTAATTGTAAAATTTTGACCTTCAGTAAGAATAACCGAACCGTTCATCACTTGTTCTGTACGTATTTTGGGACCCTGCAGATCTTGTAAAATTCCAATTTCCCTACCTGCAGCAATGCTCGCCTCACGAATGTTGTTCACAATTTCTTTGTGTTTATCATGTGAACCATGTGAAAAATTGAGTCGTGCAATATCCATTCCAGCTTCAATCATTTTTTTTAAAATGTCGAAACTTTCGGTTGCAGGACCAATTGTACAAATAATTTTAGTTTTTCTGGGATATATCATATACTACCAATTATAATAACAAAAATATATAAGTTATATGAAGAAACAATAAAGATTGAAAAAAGGAGAAGTAACAATGGAATTTTCAGTAATTTATTTTCTGGTAATCTTGTTAGATGATATATACTACCGATTAAGGCTACCAAACACTGAATTAATAATAAGAATTCTTCAGTTTTATTTATGTTAAAGTATGTTGGAGTATTATCAAAATCACTCGAATAAATCCTTGTTTTTTCTTTTGCAGCATAAAGTTTTATACTCCTTGGGTAATTGGTTCCCAAGTCTCTGATGATAATATTTGAACTTTCTGCTATCATCAATTTGAATGTGCTTTTTGAACCGGTCTTGATTTCAGTAATTTGAGTAAGGGCATTCATATTTTTTAAATTTATACCATTTGTATAATAAGTTTTGAGTGAACCGGTTGAATCTTCAACAATAAAATCTACCTTCATTGATTGTTTTGAATTATTAATCAAATCAATATCGATAGTGTATGAATATTGTTGCCCCACAAATTTACCTGAAGAGTAAAAATTTGAGATGACATATATATGATAAATCCAGAATATACCGGTAATTAAAATAAAGAATGTTAATTTTAGAATATACAATGGCTTTTCAGGATTGACAATTTTTTTAATCAAATCCAATAAAAAAAACATTCCCGCTATGATAGTTATATAAATCAAATCAATAAACACCAAATATTGAATGGCAAAGATAATCAAAAATGCAAAATATACGTAATTTAAATACATCTCTAATAATAAATTATACTTAATCAAATCTTAATAAATTAAAAATTATTAATTATTTGTAAACTCATATTGGAAATAAATATCTCCTAATATTATGAATTGAAAATGAATTTGATTGAAAATATTTTTGTAGTAAATCATTAAATATCATATAATAAGAAATAATTTAATATATTTGTGTATATGTAGTTTTATCGAAAAAAAATTAAAAATAAATTGTAACTTTAATCTTTTATAAGTGTTAATATTAATGAATGTGAATACTTTTTTTTATGAACTTTTTTTAGAGGTTTAAATTATGTTTAAATTAAACAAACTAATCCAGAGATTGCTGATACTTTCGGTATTTGCATCTCTATTTTTTGTAAACAGGTT
>CAYUZZ010000092.1:0-7828 GCA_964449505.1 uncultured Hyphomicrobiales bacterium
GTTGCACCGGTTGAGAGGGAACAGTCTGCGGAACTGCAACGCCTTCAGTCACTGGTTTTAAAGTAGTAGCTGTGCCCGGAAGGAAGAACTTATTAGTAACAACGGCTAATATCAGTAAAGATGCTGCAAATCCTATAGTTATTTTAGTAAGCATATCCATAGCTTTGCGACTACCGAGCATAGATGAAAATGTATTGGTAAGACCACTCATACCACTTATCATATCGCCCTTGCCAGGCTGAATTAATACCACTAAAATGAGTAGTACAGAAATTACCATCATCAGTATTATTAGAAATGAAAACATATTTTTCCTAATATATTATTTTTAAGAACTACAAATTTACGAAAAAATAAAAAAATAACAATATATTAGTTTTAATTATTTTTAAATTTTTTAAAAAGTGTAAAATTTGAAACTAATATATAGATATATATTACGGTCGCACATTGCACCATTTGTATTTGGAACAGTAACTGTTATCTTTATTTTTTTGATGCAATTTATTATGAATTACCTTGACCAACTTGTTGGGAAAGGGCTCAGTGAATGGCTTATCATAGAATTGATAACCTATAATATTGCTTGGATGCTGGTTTTAGCTGTGCCTATGGGTGTGCTGTTTTCGACACTATTAGCCTTTGGTTCGATGTCCGCTGCCCACGAAATAACAATAATAAAGGCGAGCGGTGGTAGTTTGGTGCGGATGATGAGTCCCGTGGTTGTTTTTGGTTTCATTATATCGGTGGCACTATTTTGGTTTAACGATAAAGTATTACCCGAAGCCAATCATAGTGCCACTATCCTGATGAGTGATATTCAACGGAAGAAACCAACTTTTGCCCTTGAATCTGGGCAATACTCAACCCAATTGGAAGGATATACCATTCTGGCTCGCAAGGTTGATTCTATATCAGGAACGATGAAGGGCGTTACTATTTATGATATGACCCAATTCCAACGAAGAAATGTTATTTCTGCCGATACAGGTACCCTTAAATTTTCCGATGATTACAAAAGTTTAGTTCTTGATTTGTATTATGGAGAAATTCACCAGTTTGCTCTTGGGCTTACAGATAATTATAGAATTATTAAATTTGATTATTATAATATATCTATACCCGCCAGTGGATTTTCATTCGAAGCATCTTCGGCAGACTATGTCTCAAAAGGTGACAGGGAGCTTAATATTTCTGATATGAATACGATAGTGGATACTGCTTATGTAAATTACGAAAAGTTTATTAAATCTGGGGATTCTTTGGCAAGATTAAGTATCAGTAAATATATTTTTGGAAATGGTGCATTTACAGAACCAAAAAATATAAGCGAAAGACCTTTGACTGCAATTGGAATAAAAGATAGTAGCACCCAAGAGGTCAAATTAAACACTTACGAAGATAGTACCGATATCAATAAAATTTCAGTAATTAACAGAATTTTAAGCAAAACAAATATAGATAAATCTGTGGTAATTGGGCAGCAGAATCAGGCAGATTTCTTTAAATCAAAAATTAAACAATACAACGTGGAAATATATAAGAAATATGCAATTCCCTTTGCCTGTTTGATTTTTGTATTTGTGGGTTGTCCCTTGGGAATTATTACCAAAGGGGGAAATTTTGGTCTTAGTGCCGGTATGTCCTTAGTATTTTATATCTTTTATTGGGTATGTCTGATTGGTGGTGAAAAGTTAGCTGACCGTGGAATCCTTGATCCTTGGCTAGCAATGTGGCTTGGCAATATTGTAATTGGTGTACTTGGTATCTTTTTAACGCTTAGAGTTAGTTATGAGTCAATTTTCTTTTTTAATGCAAATTTCTACGAAAGTTTCAAAAATTTGTTTAAAATTAAAACTAAATCATAAATTATTAGAGAGCTATTCCAATGTACTTTATGACACTTTGGCTGGGAATTTGGTACAATGTAATAGGGTGATAAGCTAATTATTATTAACTAATATTGTTAATTAGTTGCCTAAACGAACACCTTTTGATTCTAATATACATTACTTTTTTTCTTTAAGGAATAAACATAAGCCAATACTTCGGCAACTGCTTTGAATAGGCGTTCGGGGACTTCTTGGTCTATATCCACAAACTTGTAAAGTTCCCTTGCCAAAGGTGGATTTTCAATGATTGGCACGTCATTTATCGCAGCAATTTCTTTAATCTTTTGAGCAAGAAAATCAACACCTTTAGCCACGACCATCGGTGCATTCATGTCACCACTTTTGTATTGCAATGCAACAGCAAAGTGCGTTGGGTTTACAATCACCACATCTGCCTTTGGAACTTTTGACATCATTAATTTCCTGAGCCGGTTTCTCATTATAGAACGGATTCTACTTTTTACCATCGGATCGCCCTCGCTTTGACGGCTTTCATCTTTTGTTTCCTTTTTGGTCATTTTCATGTCCTCGCGAAACTTCCATTTCTGATAGTAAAAATCGGCGACTGCAATAAAAATATACATCAACCCGACTTTCCAAAGCAATTCGAAAGCAATAGCTCCCATAAAAACACCAATTTCGGTAAAAGGGCGTTCCATAAGTGATATCATCATGGCGTCTTTATTGTAGAGCACAGACCAAACCACCAATCCAAGTATTACAATTTTGAGAAGATTTTTGAATAACTCGAAAATGGAATTTGTAGAAAAGAAAATTCGTTTAATACCGCCAAAGGGGTTGAAAATTTGCTTGAATCTTAGCCCTTCAGTAAATTTCTTGGTAGCGAATTTAAAACCTACTTGTGCAACTTCGCCGGCTAATGCAATTGCAAATACTATCAAGATAATGGGCAGTACGAACTCGGCAACTGTAATAATGAATTTATTAAACAATGCTGGCACATTAGCTTCGGTAATTTTTATAGAAGCAGAATTACGCAGGATTTCTTTCATGAAATCCTGATAATTGCGAATAAATGGACCGCCAAAAGAATAAACAGTAAGTCCTCCAAACAGCAGAATACCAGCAGTAGTTACATCCACACTTTTAGCTACCTGACCTTTGTTGCGAGATTCATCAAGCCTTCGGGGTGTCGCAAGCTCTGTCTTTTCCTGCCCATCTTGATTTTCTGCCATAGGCTATATCCTTGGCGGATAAAGAGCCATCAGCATCTGCATGGTTTGCTCCTGCATATTGCCCAAAGCCCATTTAATTACATAAACCATCATTGGAACCGATGCTGCCAGCATTACCAAACCCACAGCCACCTTAACCTGAAAACTTATAATAAATATATTGGTTTGAGGTGCCACTCTGGCAAGTAAAGCCAAAGAAAGATTAGCACAAAAAAGAGCAATCAAAACGGGAGCTGCAATTTTGATAGCAAGTATAAATACTGTAGAAATAAATTTGATCAAAAGGATATACGAAGATTCGGTCATCTCGAATGTAGTAAGTGGTACAGCCCGGATACTTGCATAAATAGTTTCTATTAATTGATGATGCCCATTTAGGATTAGAAACAACATTAGTGCAATCAAATCTTTCAATTCACCAATTAATGTAGGATTGGTGTTGGTAGGGTCAAAAATGGAAGCTGCCTGAAATCCCATTTCGAAATCTATCAGACCTCCCGCCATTCTCGCTGCATTAAATACAATATTCGCCGAGAAACCAATGATTGCACCCAGAAAAAATTCTTTTAATGCAAGAACTGCAATATACCACAAATGAAATTCTATAGCTGGTTGGTCCATCCAGTAGTAATTGGTCATTACAGCAGCAATCAATATTGCAAGGAACACTTTTACCTGTGGTGGAATAGCCATACTTTTAAACAATGGTGCCGATACAAACATACCGGTAATTCTGATGAAAATCAGAATACCTATTATAAATTTAGACATTAAAATTTGAATCGTTTCGGCATCAGGTGTCATTACATACCCGCTATTAATCTGAATATTTCGTAAGTGAAAGTTTTCATCGAATTAATCATATATGGCAATAACAAAACTATCACAACAAATACTGCAATTAACTTGGGAACGAAGGTTAGTGTTTGTTCCGAGATTGAAGTTGCAGCCTGAAAAATTGATATTATCAAACCAACTACCAATGAAACCAAAAGTAAGGGACCTACTATTATTATAATGTAGTAGAAAGCATCTCTCACTATTTGGATTACAAATTCTTCTGACATAATTCACCTAATTAACTATACTTTTCATCAATGAATCAATTACAAGATACCAACCATCCACCAGAATAAATAATAGCACTTTGATTGGAAGTGATATTAATTGGGGTGGTAGCAAAAACATACCCAAAGACATCAGGGTAGAGGCAATAATCATATCCAGCACTAAAAATGGTATAAACAGCATAAATCCAATCTGAAATGCTACCCGCAATTCGCTGATGGAATAAGCAGGAATTATCTCCCAAATTGTAATATCATTGGCGTCCTGTGGCTTCTGGTTACCACTTAATTTTACAAAAAGTGCCAAGTCCTCTTCTCGGGTGTTCTTTAGCATAAAAGTTTTGAAGGGTTGAATAATATTATCCACAGCTTGCTCCTGAGTTATTTCCTCTCGCATATATGGTTGAATTCCATTTTTGTTAGCATCATTTAGAACTGGTTGCATAACAAAGAAAGTAAGAAATAATGCCAAACTGGTAAGAAGCACATTTGGTGGTTGGGTGGTGGTGCCAAGTGCCTGTCTAAGAAAGTGAAATACGATTATTATTCTTGTGAAGCTGGTCATCATAACCAAGATGGAAGGTGCCAGACTAAGGATGGTCATTACTGCAAGAATTTGCAAAGTAAGAACCAAATCATTTCCACCTTGTGTATCCACATTCAGTGTCAGATTTGGTAATGTAAGCCCACCACCGCCCGATTTCTGAGCATATATACTACTTGTAGCTGCTATAATTAATAACAGCAACACAAAGAATTTTTTGATTCCTTTCAATTCAATTCAATCCATTAATCAATCCACAGAAATACTTACAAGAGTTATGCCAAAGTAACAAATATATTGTAATATTTCTAAGTGACTATTCTGTAATAGCTTACGAAAGTTGTAGAAAAATGCTTTAAATTGAGGAATTACTATCATGGTTAATAGTATGCAACAAGGCAATGAGCAACACACAACGAAGAATTAGTTCGCAACTATTAAGAAGTTTTCTTGTATCTGATAACAGCAAGTAAATTAAGAATAATTGCAAATATTGAAATAATGATAAAATGAAATTTAATATCAGCAAAACCGCTTCCTTTAAGCATTACCAATCGTATAACTTCGATAAAGTACCTTACAGGATTTAAAAATGTGATAAACTGTACCCAAGTTGGCATAGTCTCAATAGCAGTAAATAAACCTCCTAAAAGAATAAATATCATCATAATAAACCACGAAATAAACATTGCTTGTTGCTGATTTTCGGAACTACTTGAAATAAGTAAACCTAAGCCAAGGCATGCCAAAAGGTAAATAGCAGTAAATGTAAATAATACAAATAAACTGCCAACAAACGGAATATCATAAATTAACAAAGAAGCAGCAAGTCCAAATGCAAGCTCGAACATTCCCAAAATCCATAGAGGAGTTAACTTACCAATGAGAAATTGATATTTATGAATTGGTGTAACATTAATTTGGTCGATTGTACCAATTTCTTTTTCCCGCACAATATTCATCCCCGAAAGGAATGTTGCTATCATGGTTACAAGTATAACCAAAATTCCTGGAACCATAAATGTATAATAGTTCAACTCGGGATTGTACCAGTTTGAATAATTTATATTTATTGTATTTGTTTGAATTGGAATTGCTACATTCGACTGTAAAATTTTGTTGCTAATTAGCGTAGAATTAAAATCCCCAATAATGGCATTAGCATAATTTAGCCCCAATCCTGCTTGACTTCCATTAATTGCATTCAAAACAATTAATAGTTTAGGCATACTTTGTAATTGATTTTTGTAAAGATTCCTCTCGAAATTTGCTGGAATTTCAATATACAAATCTGCTTTACCATTATCTAAAAATTTTTCTGCCTCAACTTGACTTTGCGAAAATCCGGCAATTTTAAAATACTCAACTGCTGTAAATTTGTTCCTTAAAATCAACGACAAAGATGACATATCTTTATCAACAAAATATATATTTAAGTTCTTGATGTCGTAAGTTGCAGAATTTGCAAGAATAATTAGTTGAATTAAAGGCATAATAAATATAATTGGAAGCATGCCTTTATTTCTAAAAATTTGCTTAAATTCTTTTTCAATTAAAAATAATATTGTTCTCATTACTCTAATCTCATTTTAAATTTTTTGATGCTAATAATTGCGAAAAGTATTGTCAGCCCAATAATAATCAGAGTTTCTTTCCATATTATTTCAATGCCGCTTCCCTTCAGCATAATTGCTTTGATTATTATTAAAAACCAAGTTGCGGGAATTACCTTCGATGTGTATTGAAGCCATAGCGGCATATTTTCAATAGGGAATAGAAATCCGGACAATAAAATGGAAGGCAACATAAGACCCACTAACGATAGCATAAGTGCTGTTTGTTGCGAATCAGTAATTGACGATATTAAGATACCTAAAGATAAAGCACAAAATATAAATAGAATACATTCCATAAGTAATAACGATAATGAACCCAATAATGGAACATGGAACACAAATTTGCCAAGTATTAATATTATAATAGCATTTAAAAAAGATAATAATAAGTAAGGAATTAATTTTGAAAAAATCATTAACCAAGGTTTCATTGGTGATACAAGCATTAATTCCATTGTTCCTGCTTCCTTTTCTTTGGTAATTGAAATTGAAGTCATCATTGCCGAAACTAACATTAGAATAATGGTTATTAGACCTGGCACAAATAGGAATACTCCCTTTAGCTCCTCGTTATAACGCATACGAAATTCTGTTTTAATGATTGGAGGGCTTGTCAGTTTTAAATTTTTCTCAAGGATAAATTTATTAAAAATGGAACTTACGTAATTAATAAGAGTGGATGCGGTATTTGGGTCACTTGCATCAGCGATGATTTGAATATCGGCACCATTTGAACTAAGAAGTCTGCTTTCAAAATCATTACCAAATATTACAGCTAATTTTATCTCACCCTTTCGGAAAGCAGCTTCAATTTGTGACTTATTATCAATGTAATTAACTACATAGAAGTAGCCTGAGGCTTGTAATCTATCAATCATTAATCGGGTGCTATTGTCACGCGAATAATCAAGAATAGCTATCTTTGCATCTTTTATTTCGTTGGTTATGGCAAATCCGAAAAGTAAAATTTGCACAAGTGGCATACCAAACAAAATTATAAGTGATCTTCTATCTCGAAGAATATGATGAAATTCTTTCAAAACGAAAGCTAATGCTCTATTCATTCTTTCCTCTTGCAATTTTCAAGAAAACATCATTGATATTATCCACTTGGTATTTACTCTTTAATTCATCGGGTGTTCCCATTGCTTCGATTATTCCAGTGTTCATCATCGAAATTCTATCGCAATACTCTGCCTCGTCCATATAATGTGTTGTTACAAAAATTGTAGTACCACCATTTGATTTTTCGTAAATCATTTCCCAAAATTGACGTCTTGTAAGAGGATCTACTCCACCAGTTGGCTCATCTAAAAAAACAATCTCAGGATTGTGTATTAATGCTACTGCAAAAGCTAATTTTTGCTTCCAACCCAGTGGAATTGAACCTACCAAAGAGTTCCTCAAATTTCTTATACCCAGCCAATTTAGCTGTTCCTCAATTCTTTCTCTAATTCTATCTATGCTCATTCCATAAATACCACCAAAAAGTTTCATATTTTCTCCTACCGTC
>CAYUZZ010000093.1:0-7760 GCA_964449505.1 uncultured Hyphomicrobiales bacterium
GTAACGAAGTAGTGATATGGCAAAGATTTCTAAAAATTGCCGCCATCATTCATAAATTGGTAATCTATTTCTTCAAGAATTGAATTAATTAAAAGTTCAAGATTTTGCAAATTCTTTTCATATCCCAAAAACAACTTCGCTATAATAAGTCCGGATAAATTTGAGAAGTAATGATTTCCTCGCAAGCCTCCACTCCATTCAAGATTGTTTTCGATGAAGCTGATATGATCATTTATTGAGATTATCAAAATCTTAATAAATTTATCATCAAATTGGTAACCATTCGCGTAAAATAAGCAAAAAACTAAAATCCAATTACTAACCCGGATAGATGGCTCCATGGCATTTTGCCATTGCACGCCCATATATGGAGGATTTGAGGCTATAAAATCTAGAATTTGATTCTGAAATTCATCGGCGTATAGATTGTTATTACTCATTTTCCATGAATAAAAAAATAAAATAAGATGTTGCATCCTTCCAATTTCCCATGGGTTTTTGATGTCCACACCTTTTAAATTTCCATATCGGATTAGTTTGGAGGGCTCTAATTCTGACCACCGATACCCAGACCTGAAATCTCTCTGCCAATCTATCAACACATAATTTTCGGGAATTTCAGAAAAAATTAACCTTGAATAATTCCTGTTTGCTTTCTTTATAAATACTTCGGAAAATTTATTTTTATCAATATGAATAATATTTAGGTATTTTATTCCAGAAAATCCATTATATTCCTCATGATGGGAAACCTTTGTCCACCCAGACCCAAGTAAATTGAACTTGTGATTTAAATAATTGTCGGCAAGTTCAAATACAAGAGTTCTATTATTTTCCAAATAGTCATCAAATTTCAAAGACTCGAAAAGTTCTTCTATTGTTTGCACAAATGGTAAAAAATCTGGTTTTTTATTTTGCTTAACAATATATGTGGGTTTGAATTGAATTTTAATTAATTCAAATCTATTTCTAAATAATCTGATTAGTTTAAAAAATATCTTTCTAATCAGTACTTTGGGTGTTAGAATTCTAACAAATTTTACTTTTTCTAATAAATTCATACGTGAATATAATAAAATTAAAATTTTATTAGCGATTTTTCGTAAAAACTATTTTATTTATAACAATTTCAATAATTAATGGGTTTATTATGTCATTCAAAATATCTACCAGCACTAATATAGATGATTATGAAATTTTAATCAGGAAACGTGGCGACAATGAATATGCTTCTTATTGTCCACAATTAAACTTAATGCTTACCGGTGCTTTTCACGAAGAAGTAGAAAATCTGATGTATGAAAAGATAAAGCAACATATCGGTACAATAAAAGTCACTGAAGGCGATCCAAGCAATAATTAACAATGTTGTTTAAGAAAATTTTAAATTTAACACTTATTAGAATTTTATTATTCTTAGTTATATTTTGGTTTTTGGTACTTTTTTTCCAAAGTTTTTTTTCTTTGGAATTGATTTTCTATAATATCGACTATCTGTCTGCCCTATTACTTGCTTCTTATTTATTTGAGTTATTTTTTAACATCACTTTTAATTCGTTTGGATTAAAATTTGATAATTTAGTCTTACTTAATTTATTATATGTGCTATTAATAACTTTTACTTCCATCTTAATTATTTTTTCAATGAAATTAATATTTGTGGATATTAATTCAATTGCTACACCCAACTTGCCAGATTTGATGCGTTTGATTTTCGCTCAATTAATTGTATCATTTGTAGAAGAAATTGGATTTAGAGGTATATTACTTCAAATAATCAGGGCTAAATATGGAGTTTCAATATCTATGATATTAACATCATTATTTTTTGCCCTGATGCATATAAATAATCCCAATACTACAATGCTATCAGTTATCAATATATTTTTAGCAGGTATATTATTCTCGTATATGGTGCTAAAAAGCGGTTCTCTTTGGCCACCAATCATATTCCATTTTATATGGAATTCTCTATCGGCTTTGGTAATTTCTTCTCCAGTAAGTGGGTTTAATTATTATTCGATAGTGAGATTTGAAGATGCGAATGACATTCTATTTATAATACTATTTGGGGGTAAATTTGGCATTGAAGGTGGACTAATTGTAACTTCAGTGTTGATTTTTTCTATGTATTTTTGTCATAAATTGTTAATTTTATCCCCATATTCAGAATCTATGAGGTTGAAAAATTTATATTCAATCTAAAAGATATAACTTTACATTATTGATTTCGTCATATATATAAAATATATACGTATGGTTTATGAAGAAAATATTATTTGTTATCATAGCTGTTTTATCTTACCAAAGCTCTGTTTCGCAATGGGCAATATTAAAATCCGATGCGGATAGTTTGGTTAGATTGGGTTCTGATTATGTCTATAATGTTCAATTTGACAAGGCTCACGAATGTTTTGAAAATTTGACAAAGATTTACCCCAATCATCCCGCTGGCTACTTTTTAGATGCTATGATTGATTGGTGGAAAATTACATTATTCAGAGATACGCATAAATATGATAAACCATTCGAAAGCAAAATCATCAAAGTAATAAGTGTATGTGATGATTTACTTGAAAAGAATGAAAAGGATATCAATGCACTTTTTTTTAAAGCAGGTGCATTGGGATATAGAGGTCGATATTATGCACAAAAGCAAGAGTGGATAAACGCAGCAACTGATGGAGCCTCTGCTTTCAATTTGATGGTTGAATGCCAGACAATAGCCCCCGGGAATCATGATATAATGCTTGGAACTGGTATTTACAATTATTTCGCAGAAGCAATCCCAGAAATGTATCCTTTCACAAGCCCTTTACTTGCATTTTTACCAAAGGGGGACAAACAATTAGGCATTTATCAACTTAGAGCTTCTTCCCGACTTTCACGATATACCTCTGTGGAAGCAAGAGCCGTATTGATGCAGATATATTATTCCTTCGAGAAGGATAATGATTTAGCATTATCTTCCGCCGAAGAATTATTTACAAAATATCCTAATAACCCTTACTTTCATAGATATATGGCCCGTATTTTGGTAAGAAAAGGAAATTATGATAAGTTCGAAAAGATGTGGCGTGAAATTTTGATTAGATGTATGGATACAATGCCTGGCTACGACAGATCTACTGCCAGAGAGGCTATGTATTATATTGGTCTGTCGCTTATGCGAAATGGTGACTTGAATAATGCTATGAAGTATTTCAAAAAAGCTGAGGAAGGAAGTAAAATTATTGATACCGATGAAGAATCTGGATTTTACGTTAACTTAATGATTTATATCGCTAATATTTACGAAATCAGAAAAGATAAAAAAAATGCTATAAGCTATTACAATAAAGTTCTATCTATGAAAGAATACGATAATTCTCATAGAAAAGCAAAAGATAATATTAAGAAACTAAGAAATTAAAATGTTGAAACTGAATACATTAGTCCTTTTAATAATTTTTCAATATAGTCTTTTTTCCCAGTCATTAGATTTTTCGATTGTGAAACCTGGTATTGATGTGTTACTTGATAACGATTGTAACATACTGAAGGGAAAAAAAATTGCTGTCTTGGCAAATTATACTGCCCGTAATTCATCAGGAATTGAAACAATACGTTTGCTATCAGGTAGAAGCGATTTAGACTTTAAATATATATTTACTCCCGAACATGGTTATTTTACTAATATACCAGCGGGATTATCAGTTGAGAATGATTCAATTTATGGTATTCCAATATATTCATTATATGGAAATGTAAGAAAACCTGCAAGGCAATTGATGAACGATATTGACGCTATTGTTATTGATATTCAAGATATTGGTGTTCGCTCATATACATATATCAGTACGATTTATAAAACCATGCAACAAGCGGCATTGAACAATAAGGAGGTCGTTGTGCTTGACAGACCAAATCCAATAGGTGGCTTGATTGTAGATGGCAATGTCCTTGATACCAAGTTTAAATCCTTCGTTGGTATTATTCCTGTTGCGTATATACATGGATTAACTGTCGGTGAACTCGCCCAAATGATTAACGAAGAAGGTTGGCTGGAAGATAGCGATACTCGATTTTTGAAATGCAAACTAACTGTAGTCAAAATGAAAAATTGGAGAAGATGGATGAGTTGGGAGGATACGGGTTTACAATGGTTCCCGACTTCACCCCACGTACCTTCTATCGAGTCTGTTCGAGGTATAGCAACTTTGGGTATTTTTGGAGAGTTAGGGATACTTAGCATAGGTATTGGAACTACTTCACCATTTCAATACATTGGTCATAATAGCTTCGAACCGCTTAAGTTACAATTAATTCAACAAAATTTGAACCTTGCCGGAATCACTTTGAATATCACAAAGTATCGCCCATTTTACGGATTTAGCAATGGTAAAGATTTATGGGGAATTTACTTGAAATTTCAGCTCAATAATGACTTTAAACCATATTCTGCTGGAATAAATTTAATCCTTGAAATCAAGAAAATATATCCCCAACTATTTGATAGCAAAAAGTTTGCAAAGAAATCAATCGAAATGTTCAACAAGGTAACTGGAACTGATTTGTTGTTTAAAAGTATTTTCGAAGAATATAGTCCGGAAAATATCAATAAGATATTATCCAATGGGTTTAACGAATTTCTTATTATGCGGAATAAATACTTGATTTACGATTAATTTTAAATTAAATTTTGCTTATAAAAATATCCGTCAACAAACGAAGATAATACTGTTTGAATATTCTTGAAATTTTTAGCTCTCGCTAAAAACATTAAGAAATAGAACAAGGGTCTAATAAATCTTACGGGTAAATTTCCATACAGAACATCTAATATAATCAAATTTCTGAAAGAATAGTAGCTCTTCCAATCAAATGTAATTTCATTTTTTGGCGTCGGCAACTGACGGTTAAGATGAGCACTACAAATTAAAAAGGAATTGTACCCATGTTTTCGCATTCTAAGAAAATACTCTGTGTCATCTGCAAAAATGAAAAATGATGTATCTGGCAAGCCAACTTCTTGAATTATTTTAACTGGAATAAATGCACCCTCAAATGTTGGACCTTCCACTTCAATTTTGGTTTGAAGAACGTCTTCAGCGTTTATTAGTTCTTTCCATAAAGATTTGAAGGGATTTCGAAAATTGTAATACTTAGCTTCATTCAAGAAAACTTCGCCATTTTTCTGAAATCTTAATGGGAAAATAATATCGGTATTGGAAGCATTTTTAACAAGCTCTTCAAGACATTCTTTTTCGGGCAACACATCATCGTCCATAGCCCAAATAAAGTCATAATTATTATCTACGGCATATTTAAGGGCAGTATATTGTCCTCCCGAGCTTCCCGTGTTGGATTGTTGTATAACCTTAATATCAGTTTGTGCTTGCAACCATTCAATAGTTCCATCTGTAGATGAATTGTTGACAACTAATATATCCTTTGTAACATAAGTTTGGTTTCTAAGTGAATTTACCAGTTTCTTTAGCAATTTTAATCTATTAAATGTGACCACCGAAATAAGAATTTTCATGCTTTATATTCGAAAAGTGATTGATTAGTATTGTTCAGGCAAAAATCCAAAAATATTTTCATAGCTTGTTTATGGCTGGGAAGAGAAAGCAGATCAAACCCATTATCGAACCTTTCCCATTTATAATCGGAATGTTCTTCTGATAATATTACATTTGAATTTCGATTAACTAAAGCACCAAAAACTGGTGAAGCATTGGCAACATCTTTATAAGGGTCAAAATAGTACGTCACATAAGGAATTGTCCAAAATTTTGTAAATTGAAGTGCTGTTTCTTCAATCATTTCTCTTTTAGCGGCATCAATGGCTTTTTCCCCATCTTCGATAGTACCGGTAACAACTTGCCAAATTCCAGGATAAATTCTTTCGCTTTCACTTCTTTTTAAAATTAAATAAAAATATTCACCATCAATTTCTTTAGCTATATGCAATTGTATTGTTTTTGATTGAAAAGTAATCATTAGTGTTTAATTTTAGTAATCAAAAATGATAAAACAAAACCAGCTACAACAGCAATAATGCTAAACAATATTGAAATTATAGACCACTCAAATGTGGATTGAAGTCCTGATATAACCTGATAAGCAGAACCTGTTACCAAACCAAGTATGCAATAATAAGTTTGAGCTGGATATTTTTTAATAAGCATGCTCATTAATTTAGCAGAAAGGAAAACACCGGGTATAGCCCCTAATGCCACAAAAATGAGGGGAATTATCATGCGCTCATCTATAAAATGCAAAATATTGCTATATTCGCCAAGACTAACCAGAAATGCAGAGCCAGAAAATCCCGGTAGCACCATTGCAAAAGCTGATAAAATACCCATAATGAACAACCACAATCCATATTGGAAATCAACAGGAGTAATTTTGAAAATACCAAATAAATCCCCACTTACCTGAAGATTCATGGTAACTAAACCGTTCTTATCTCCACCGTATATTGAAGTAATGAAAAGTGCCAAAAAACCGAATAGGAACAATGAAACTTTTACAAAATTAGGCTTCATATCATGGTGCAGTTTAATAATAAAGGGTATTGCACCTAAAATTAATCCAGCAAAAACCAAGAAAGTAAGCTGTTTAGAGAAATCATTGGCAAATAAAAAAACGAATATTTTTGCAAATATTATTACCCCAATGGCAGCTCCTATTGCCAATGCAGATAAAAACATAAAATATGTAAAACGCTTTTGCTTGTTTGGGATAAAATCTCCAATTGATTCGGTCAATTTATCATATATCCCCAGAATTACAGCCATAGTGCCACCAGAAACACCTGGTATAATATTGGCAATTCCAACTAAGATACCCCTAAAAACATTCAGTATAAAATTCATAATTCTTTAATTTTTGAAAGATAAATGATTATTAAATAAAATATTGCTATGTTGATTAAAAAGCTATTGTAAAATTACAAAAATAATTTTTATCCATTCCAAACACCCATTTTGAAGAATTTCTCATGTCTATATTTAACTAATGTATTTCTATCTAATTTTTCAATATTGTCAAGTTCAACTATAAGGGCTTTTGATAAAATTTCAAACATTGCCTTGTGATTATTATGAGCACCCCCCAATGGCTCTGGGATTATTTCATCAATTATGCCAATATCTTTCAAATCGAAGGCAGTTAATTTAAGTGCTTCGGCAGCAAGTTCTTTGTAATCCCAACTTCTCCAAAGAATTGAAGAACATGATTCGGGTGAAATAACAGAATACCATGCATTTTCGAGCATCAAAATTCTATCTCCTATACCAATTCCAATGGCTCCACCAGATGCACCTTCGCCAATTATAACGACAATAACGGGTGTTTTAAGGCTCGACATCAACAGTAAATTAGAAGCAATTGCTTCTGCCTGCCCCCTTTCTTCTGCTTCCAAGCCAGGGAAGGCACCTGGTGTATCGAGGAATGTTATTATGGGTTTTCCAAATTTCTCGGCTAATTTAAATAATCTTGCGGCCTTTCTATACCCCTCTGGATTGGGCATTCCAAAATTTCTATAAAGATTAGATTTTGTATCTTTACCCTTCTGATGCCCCACAATCATAACACTTTTACCACCGATTGATGCCATGCCAGCCACAATCGCAGGATCATCTGCAAATTTTCTGTCGCCGTGCAATTCGATAAAATCATCAAATATGTTGTGAATGTAGTCCATAGTCTGTGGACGGTCTTGATGCCGCGCTATCTGTACTCTTTGCCAACGCGTAACATTTTTATAA
>CAYUZZ010000094.1:0-7688 GCA_964449505.1 uncultured Hyphomicrobiales bacterium
AAAATCGAAATTTGCATCTTTCTCAAACGGTATTGTTGTAAGGGAATTATACTTATGGAAATCACCTGAAAATAGATCTGGGAAAAAATATATAGTGCCACCAAGTATCAATCCAATAATGACCTGTCCAATAATTTTATACCTACCTATCAACCCATTCGGAAACTTTTTCACTACCTTCAAATAATCATCAAGAAAACCCACTCCACCTAACCAAGCTGTTGTTATCAAGATTAGAATGACATAGGTATTGGATAAATCTCCCCACATTATTGTAGGTAGAAGTATTGAGGTAAGAACTATAATACCACCCATTGTAGGTGTGCCTGCTTTTAAGGAATGATTGCCCACATCCTTCAGCTCACTTTTTGATTGCTCGCCAATTTGATGCTTTTTTAATTTTTTTATAATGATAGGACCCACCAAAAAACTAATCAAAAGTGCTGATATAGCAGCCAAAGCAGAGCGAAAAGTGATATACTGAAAGACTCCAAAACCCAGAGGATCGAAGTTTTTCCAAATCCAAACTCCTAAATAATACAGCATAATAAAAAATCGATTATTACAAAGTTCAAAAATATGGAATATAAATAGATTTTAATAAGAATAATTTTATTAATTGGGTCTGAAATATTAACCTAAGGAATTAAATAATTTATAATCAGAATGTCTAAATTGACAAATCTTTAAATACACGCTGCTGAGCAGTCAATATTTATAAATCTAATTTGCACACTATCATCAATATAATTAATACAAAAATAAATAGAATATCAGGTTGAATTCTGGCGTGGAAGAGGGGTTGATTCGCGTTGATATTCCATTTCGCTACCAAAATTCTGAAGAGCCATACCTGCAGAATAACTAATATTAAATCAAAGTATTCAATGATAATGTTATTTTTATATTATAAATTACCTCTTTTGGCTTGGTCTCTTTCTATAGCTTCGAATAATGCAAGGAAATTACCCTGACCAAATCCCTTGGCACCTTTACGACGTTGAATCACTTCATAGAAAAATGTTGGTCTGTCAAACAGCGGTTTAGTAAATAATTGCAGTAAGTAACCACCACTATCCAACTCAACATCAATTAAAATTCCTAAATTTGCCAGCTCATCAATATTTTCTGTTATCAAACCATCTCTTTCTTCACTTTTCTTTTTAATTCCATCATAATAAGCTACTGGTGGGGCATCAAGGAATTCAACCCCATTAGCTTTCAAATTGGCAACGGTTTGAATGATATTTTCAGTCATTAATGCGACATGTTGTATGCCAGTTCCATGGTATTGTTGAGTAAATTCATCTATTTGTGATTGACGTTCACCGTCATAAGGTTCATTTATTGGGTTCTTTATCACCTCATCTTTGGAACGTACCACCTTTGAGAGCAATGATGAGTATTTAGTTGAAATATCGCCAGGTCCAAAGTAAATGAATGTTTCGAAATCAAGGGCTGTATTGATATAATTTGCCCAATAATCCATTTCGTTAACGTAAACATTGCCCACAATATGGTCGATTCCAATTAATCCGGTTTCTTTTCTATCAATTTGAATTTTTTGAAAAGGAGTTTCATATCCAGGTTTGAAATGCCCCCTATAATTGTCATAATTAATGAAGTTAATTTCAGTATCATCATACACTCGGATTGCTGCCTGTTCAACAAATCCATCTTTGTCTTCCATCCGATATGGTTTTTTAACTGGAACAGCTCCATTTTTGACTGCTTTGAAATATGTTTCGTTTACATCAACTACTTCCACACACCAGCGCTTAACGCCATCACCGTGTTTGGTGTTAAACCCAATTATATCATAAGAACTTGGTTGAATAGCCGATGTTATTACAATTTTCAAATTTGTTTTAGTTGCCAGCAGATAAGAAACACGGTCTCTAACGCCTGTTTCAGGTCCCATATACCCAACTATATCGAGCCCTAATGCTTTTGCATGCCAGAATGCCACTTGTTTGGCACTACCAACGAAAAATTCTATATAATCATAACCTCGAATTCCCATTGAATTCTGTGGTATTTTGCTGGGAACACCACCATAGCAAATATCCATGTGCATAATTAACATCTCCTAATTATAATTTTAATTGCAATTTATAATAATACAAAATTAAGTAATTTTTTTTATTCGCATTGCTTTAAATTATCAATACCAAGTTGTTGCCCCAATATTTTTTAAATTATATTAAACAGTCTTATCAGCGAAAATAAATCAGTTCTATTGGACTGATTGTAATTAAAAAACAATCCAGAAATACTATAGTGTTATTTTGAATTAGCCAATTACATTCTTTTTAATAATTCTTTTATTTTGGACCGGTTGATTTTAGCCTGCCAATCTTTCCCAAGTGCATTTTCCCAAAGTGGCACTAATACCAGCGAAATGTCAGCCATTTTTTCAAAATCATCTTCAGTACAATCTTGGGTTACATTGATGGGAATTACGAAACCATTTTTTTCGACAATCCTTTTAAATTCAGCAACATAATTTGGATAATATTCTTCCAACTGATTAAATACGATGCAATTACTCAAACCATGTCTTGTTTTTAATACATAGCTTAAGCCATAAGATAGTGCATGACAAACTCCTACTTGGGAATAAGCAATGCTAAGTCCACCAAACATAGAAGCCATCATTAGTTTTTCGTCTGCAATACTACGGTCCAAATTGCCTAAGAAAACTTCCTTGCATAATTCATAACTTTTTTCACCAAAAGCCCTTGCAAATTCGTTGATAAATGTACCGGAAAGCGATTCTGCATTGTGGATATAACAATCCATCGCAGTATAAAATCTTTGATTATCGGGTACATTGGCTATCAAATCGGGGTCGAGTACCATTTGGTTAAAAACTGTATAATCAGAATTTATACCCAATTTTTTTACTGGACCCGTAAGTACCGTTGTTCTTGATACTTCAGCACCAGTTCCAGAAAGAGTTGGTACCGCTATGTGGTAAATAGATGGGTTTTTAATCAAGTCCCATCCCTGGTAATCCGTAGCTGACCCTTTGTTTGTTAACATCAATGAGACTGCTTTTGATAAATCCATTGTAGAGCCACCACCTATTCCAACAACAAGCTCGGGGGGATGGCTATTGAAACTTTTTACAATATTTGTCAGTTCATCTACATAAAAAGTTGTGGGTTCGTTGCTTACATCAGCAAAAATTATCTTATCATTCTTTCCTGATGGAATTCGACTGGCTAATTCACTATCCCTGAATACATGGTCAATTAAGAATACAACCCAACTATCAGAATTATGTAGTTTGGTAGAAATAATATCTGCAAGTTGATTAAAGCTACCCCTACCAAATACAACTTTATCCACTAATTTAAAATTTTTGTACATATTATTTATCCAAATTTAATTTCTTTAAATATTCCCCCGCATTCAACAGATCCTCCGGAGTGTCAATTTCAATTCCCATATATTCAGTCAAAAGCATCCTAATTTTAACGCCATTTTCAAGAAATCTTAATGCCTCAATTTTTTCGGTTTTTTCTAATTCACTTTGCTCCCAATTAGAAAATTTGACTAATTCATCCTTACGAAAAGCATAAACTCCAATATGTTCATAGAACTTTTGGTAAAAATAATTATCTCTTCTATAAGGAATTGGTGCTCTTGAAAAATACAAAGCATCGTTATTGTTATCGAGAACCACTTTTACAAAATTTGGGTTTTGAATATCACTTTCATCTTGAAGAACTTGAATCAAAGAAGCTACTTTTACTTCCGGACAATTAAACTCATCAATAAGTCTTGATAGAGGTTCAATCGATACAAAAGGCTCATCGCCCTGAATATTAATAAATAAATCGGCATCAATACTGCTTGCTGCCTCTGCAATCCTATCAGTACCAGTTTCGTAATTATCCTTACTCATAATTACATTTGCCCCGAATGATTTAATTTCGTCAAAAATATGCTTGCTGTCGGTAACCACATAAACTGCAGAAAACAAATTCATATTGATAGCCGACTCGTAAGTACGTCTTATTACCGTTTTTCCAAGTAAATCAGCGATTAGTTTACCAGGGAATCTGGAAGAATTATATCTTGCCGGAATTAATGCTACTACATTCATTTTTATAATTAAATTGATTTTAAAATTCAAAAATAATGAAAAAATACTTGCCAATATTTAAAATTATTTTGCTAAATCTTAATTTTTACATATATTTGTAGTCCTTAAAATATATTAATTTGATTATTAAGTTTTTTTGTGGTAAGTAAATGAATTACACTGGACCAAAAGTAAAATTATCGAGAAAATTGGGGTTAGTCTTAACCCCTAAAGCCGGAAAGATTTCCGGGAAAAAGCCCTATCCTCCAGGACAGCATGGCGCTACTAAACGCCGTGCAAAGCAATCCGATTACGGAAAGCAGCTACTTGAAAAGCAGAGACTAAGACTGCAATACAATATAACCGAAAAGCAAATGAGCAACACCTATGCACGTGCAGCAAAATTAACCGGTAATACCGCAGATTTGCTTGTACAATTGCTTGAAGTTAGGCTTGATGCACTTTTGTTCCGCTCTGGTTTGGCAAGGTCTTTGTACGCTTCACGCCAGTATATTGTGCATGGGCATGTTTTGGTTAATGGCAAAAGAGTGACCGTTCCTTCGTATAGAATGAAGGTAAACGACAAATTTGAGATTAAGGAGAAAAGCCGTAAATTGGAGTGTTTCCAAGAAGCCGTGCGTAACGCTGGAGCTCCCCCATATTTAGAATTATCTAAAGCAGATTTTTCTGGTAAACTAATCTATATACCTCACAAAGATGAAGTACCTATTCAGTGTGAAGTTTCACTTGTTGTAGAATACTATTCCAGATAAGTTACTGTTCTCAAATATTTTTTTTTGGAGAGGTTTGTTATTCAAACCTCTCTTTTTATTTATTCACAATTATTCTTGTCAGCTGATTATGCTTTTTAGTCTTTATCATTAGAAAATACTGCCCATTGTTTAAATCTGACAAATCTAATTGATAATTATTATCCTTAATAGAAATTGTAAAATTTCTATCTACTCTGCCATTTATATCAAACAATTCAATGCTATTTATCCTATCATTTTCTGGGGCTGAAAATAATAATAAATTGCTCGCATCGTTATCAGAGCCTATATATATTGTAGTGCTTTTCTCTAATAAATTACTCGAGTCAGTATTTAATACCAAGTTAACTTCGCATTTGGAATCAGATGAGTAATCAGTAAACCAAAGTTTGCCAGTCAGCGGAAGCATTGCAGCGGAGCAATTATCATTTACTTTAACAGTATCGTAGTAAATTCCAATCTTATTTTTGATAGGCATAAAACAGATTCGTAAGCTTTTAGTAGAATTTGCCAATATAGTAATTGGTAATTGTGATTGCGGAATCGAAAAATCAACGTTGAGACTAAGTGGTAAATTGTCCACAACGAAATCCTTACCAGATGAATTTTTGATAAGAATATCCTTGCATATAGGTTTTTCAACATAAGTAGTTCCAAAATCGAGTATGCTATCAGGAAAAAAAGTTAAGTCAGCATTCTTAACAATTCCTTCCAAAAATTCATCAATAATTATGCTTTTGCCAGCTTTGTTCTTAATTTCCACCTTAAATCTACCAGATTGATAATTATCAATCAATTTAACCCTTATAACCAGCATTATATTTTTCAACTCAAAGGATATATCACAATTTTCTGCAAGAAGAGTTTGGTAAGATGTAATACCTTTAGGAGCATTATTAGAGTCACTTACTTCGAAGTACCAACTGGTGTTACAATTATCTTTGCTATTAGTAGTGATGGTTGGGGGAGAAGAAATTGTATTAGAATAGAAAAGCAATCCGCAGTAACCATCAATATTGCCACCAAATAAACTGCTTGACTCAGTAACATAAAAATCTTGACTTGTTGTAGAACCCACAAATAATACTTTTTCATCATACAAAGGAAGTAAATCACCCGATAAATCATCATTTGAACCACCCAAATAAGTTGAATAAATTCTATTTGAATTCTGATCAAGAATTAAGATGAAATTATCGGTTCCAGCATTTAATTTCTTATAAAGAGAATTATCATCAGTTGGTAAATTATCACTATTTGTATGAAAGCATAAATAATAATTATCCAAAGCATCTATTGATAAATTTCCTAAAAGTTTTATATAACCTCCATAATCATTCAATTCTGTTCCCTTACCTCCAAAATATGAAGACCAAATCAGATCCCCAAGAGCTGAAAATTTTGTTATATAAATATCCAGTGAACCAGCAATCGCATTTTGAAGACTAGAATTAAAAACTTGTAAACCATAACTACCTGTCACAGAGCAAAGTATTACATTATCTTTTGAATCAATATCTAAAGCATAACCATATTCAAAACTACTTCCACCAATATATGTGCACCATATCAGAACTCCTGTAGGATTTAGTTTTGCAATAAAAGAATCAAAACCTCCAGATTTATTTTTTTGATAAGAATTATTATTTGTAGGAAGAGTTGAAGAATTCGAATAACCCCCCAGAATAATATTACCTTCAGAGTCCGCTTTTATACAATCTGCAAGAGTTAAGGCTCCATTTTGTAGTCCGCCAAAAAATCCAGAAAATTCTAATACCCCTGTATCCGAAAATCTTAATATTGGTGATTCATAGTATTCAATAATAACTTTTTTTACAGCGTTTGAAGTAGTTTTAAAATCTTTACTCGCAGTTCTTCCGGTCAACCATATTTTATTATTCAAATCAGTCGTGATATCTGTAAATGCATCATAATCACTCCCTCCATAATAAGTTGAATAAATTATATTACCGTCCCCATTAAACTTAGTCAAGACCCCATCTGCCGTACCACCAGTGTATAATTGCTGTATATTATTCTTTGTATAATAGTTTTCTGATGAACTTTCTCCACATATCCATATATTATTATTTCTATCAATAACTAATCCATGGTTGTAATCATTCCTTGAACCTCCAACAACGGCAATCCACTTGAAATCGCCTTCTTTGTCCATCTTAGCTAATAATATATCACTAGCGCCCCTCGAACTACCAATAGGACTTAATTCATTTATTTTAATACTTGATGTATTGCCCGATGCATAAATGTTATCAAGTGAATCAATAGCAATGTTCAAAAAATAATCATTCTCGCTACCAGAAAGATATTTGCTCCATTCGATTTTATAATTGGGATTTCCCAGAAGATTCGGAATTATTTTGGTAGTTTCATTTAACTTGAAAACTTTGGTTGACCCATCATAAACACAAATTAACTGATTATTACTAACTTTGATTTCGCCAATGATATTACCATCCATATCAAATAGATTTAAAAATTTTGATGTTCTATATTCTGTTTGTGATAATGATTGGTAGTATAGGAATAATTTAAAATCATCAAATTGTGTTGCTTTAACTTCCTTTATCCCAATAAATGGTAATTGATAAATTAAGGTATCATTTTCGAAAATTCGAATTTCATTATTATTAACTTGGATGATTCTATTGTTATGTAAAGCAAAATAGCTGCTATCTAAGCGAAAAAAATTCAAATTGATAGAATAACTTGACTGTACAACTATGAAGAAAATCAATATGTTTTTCATTGCAATTTCCAATAAATAATCAATAAAGCCACTCGACAGAATTTAACACAAA
>CAYUZZ010000095.1:0-960 GCA_964449505.1 uncultured Hyphomicrobiales bacterium
TCGGATAAGGAGGAGTTCCCAAGGGTATTATCACTTATATTAGTTTTTGTGGTGGTGATATTTTTCTGGATGTCATTCCATCAAAACGGATTAACTCTGACATTTTTCGCTCGGGATTATACAGTTAAATCTGTTGATAGAATCACTAATTTATTTTTCACATTACCCTCGATAATTGCTGTTATTGTTACTATTGCGGGTGTAATATTGCTTTTATTAAAGAGCACAAGCTCTAAGATGAAAGGTTTTGCTGCGTTGATGGCAGTGGGTGGTGCTTTCGCGTCTTATATGTTTGTAAGTGGAAATTCTGATTTGAATGCAATATCCCCTGAGATATTTCAATCGTTCAATCCCCTATTTATAGTTGCTCTAACACCATTGGTAATGGGAATTTTCTCGTTTCTTGGCAAGAAAAACATTGAGCCTTCGACTCCAAAAAAAATCGGTATCGGGATGATTATTGCGTCATTTGGATTTCTTATTGTACTGATGGGCTCAATAAGTTTAATAGCTCCAATGATTGTAAAGTCACAAGGTTTGACTGATTATGCTCGTGTGGCTCCTTATTGGCTAATTAGCAGTTATTTAGTTTTAACAATTGCTGAACTTTTTTTGAGTCCTATGGGGCTTTCTTTTGTATCCAAAGTTGCACCTCCAAGATTTCAGGGTTCTATGCAGGCAGGGTGGCTTTTAGCGACTGCGGTAGGGAACAAACTTTTGTTTGTAGGTAGCTATTTTTGGAGCAGACTCGAGTTGTGGCAATTATGGTTGATATTTATAGTATGTTGCCTGCTGTCAGCATTATTCATTTTCAGTATAATGAAAAAATTGGAAAAGGCTACAAATTAACTGTCATAAATTCTATGATTAATATTTGGGAGTCTATTTATTTTTTAGACTCCCAATTTTAAAATGTACTCATTTTTTTTTAAATACAGCCCTAGTATTACTTTTTGCTAT
>CAYUZZ010000095.1:970-7651 GCA_964449505.1 uncultured Hyphomicrobiales bacterium
AAATTAATTCTTACGAACTCATTACAACAAATTATCTGTTTAGTATGTTCATCAAATGATTTCGCTACCAAATTAAGCTGATGTTTTTTCTTTATCAACGCAATCTCCGAAGAAGTTTCATAGCAAAATTTATTAGATTATCTTTCTGCAACTCAGCAACTTTAGTAAAATTATTCCGTCATTTAGTTGTCACTTAAATTTAAATTTATTTAAAAAATGTCCATTTACAAAATGAATAGAAATTATAGCAACTTATCCTATTTAAAATTTACTACAATTATTTTGTTAGTATTAATGACAATTGTAGTCCCCGCACAAGATAGGAAATTCAGATATTTGGAAAATAGTGCGTATGGATTTGGTGAAAAGTTAGAATATAAAGTTGGATACAAATTTATTACAGCTGGCACAGGTTATTTTCATATACTCCCCGACCCACTTTATATTAATAACAGAAAATGCTATGACATCAGGTTTCAGGTCAAATCTCTTGAAAGTCTTGATTGGCTATATAGAGTTCGCGACCAATACAGAACGGTATTAGATGTGAGTGGTATTTTCCCTTGGGAGTTCGAACAACACATCAGAGAGGGAAACTACAAGAGAGATTTCAAGGCATATTTTGACCAAATGAGCAATATTGCAAAGGTTGATAATAAAGTTTTTCACATTCCAGAGTATGTTCATGATATTGTCTCTGCATTTTATTATGTTAGAACTATGGACATTAGCAAAATGAAACGTGATTCTGTCTTTTATCTTAAGAACTTTTTTGATGATACTACTTATAATTTGGGAATCAGAATTAAAGGTAGGGAAACTATTGAGGTTGATGCTGGCAAGTTCAGATGTATTGTCATTGAACCTATGGTTGTTGAAGGTGGCTTATTCCAAAGCGAAGGAACAATTTTTATATGGTTATCTGATGATGAAAGGAAAATTCCTGTTAAGGTTGCAACAAAAATACCTATAGGTTTTGTGGAAGCAAAATTGACTGGTTACTCGGGATTAAGGGGTCCGTTAAATGCAAAAATCAATTAAGAGTGTTTTAGTTCTTATTATATTTAATATATTAATTCAGGATGTTTATTGTTTAGATCATTCTGAGCTTTATAATTTGTTAAAGCAAAAATATTCTCATTTGGATAAAATTAGTTTTGATTACCAAAATGCTGAGAATAAAAATTTTACTGGTAATCTAATCGCCAAAAGTGGTAATAAATATAAAATTAATCTTGGAAATAGAATAATTTATTGCGATTCTAAAAGTGTTTGGAATTTCTCAATTTTGGATAAAAATGTAATTATCAGCAATTTTAATAGCTTGAAATCTGGGTCAATTGAAAACTTATTCTTTGACTTAATAAATAAATATAAATCAGAAAAACTTAGTAATATTAATAATTCAAAAGGACATAGCAGATATTTACTTACATTGTTACCTATTAAGCAGGACGACAAACTGTTCGATAAAGTAGAACTTTTTTTAGACCAAAACAATAATATCAATACCGTTTCAATAATTAAAAATTATCAAAAAGAAACTTGGAATATTTTTAATGTTAAATTAAATGAAAAAGTTGACGATATTTTATTTAAATTTGAAAATAAAAATAATATTGAAGTTATAGATTTAAGATGAAAAGTTTTTTAATAATATTAGTTCTTGTTATCGTTACTGGTTGTTTTTCTTGTTCACCTGTAAGTAATACTGCTCGCATTGGTTCTGAATCAAGGAATAAAGAAATCAAAAATAGTGAGAAGCAAATCGCCTTATCCGACAATCCTTCTTCAATTAAGCCTATCGATACCCTTGTAATTCAACTTCCTGATATTAAGCCCGAAATGAAAAAAGTTGACCCCGTTGTTCCAAATGAATTAAAGGATAATAGCAATACAAATCCTGTAATTGATAAGCAGTTGGAGGAAGCTATAAAACTTTGCGAAGATAACAAAACTGATTTGGCAAGAAAGAAATTAACATCAATTCTTGCTACTATTAATAAAGAAAATTCTATGTATGATGAAACCAAATATTATCTAATTGAATGTGATATTATGGACAACAGGTTAAGGAGAGCAAAAACAGATTTGCTCGATTTGCAGAAATCTGACAAAGTTAGCAACCACATTATGGAAAAAGTATTGCTTAGAATCGGACAGATATTTTGTCAGGAGAAAGATTTCGACTCTGCAGAAAAATACTTTATTCAACTAAAGAATAAATTTCCTAATTCTATGTTTAATCGATTAGCAAATTGCAATTTTATTAAGAAGCACTAAGGCATTCTCTTCTGAGAGGATAATTCTTCCTTAGCAAATCAAAGTTTTTAGATTTTATGCCAGTAGATGAACAGTCCATATTTTTAAAGTTCAGAATGTCTTCTGTGAATTTCCTTGAACCATTGATGAAGTCTATTAAATCACCATAAGAATTGAAGTTTGCAATTCCCTTCCTTGTGGTTTTACTTATCTCTGATAAAACAAAATTGAAATTTGGTGTAATACCTGTAAAACTCTCGAAAATCTTCAATAATGTAAGGGTTCCATTTAATTTACCATCATAAGAATAACCAGAAATATGTGGTGTGGCTATTTCGCAGTTATAGGCAAGTTCAACATTAAAGTCTGGCTCATTGTTCCATACATCAATAGATAAATACAATTTTTTTTCATTCTTCTGTGTTAGCAAACTACTGTCATCAACGACTCCACCCCTTGAATGGTGTATGAATAGGGCATCTGGTTTCATCAATTTAACCAGCTCGCAGCCAATTAAATTAAATGTTGGATGCTTACCCGAAAAGATTAACGGAACATGATTAGTAATAATATCGCACTCAGCAAATAAATCTTCAAGGTTTAGATAACTGGTATCAGCAGGAAAATTATAATTGGAAGTGAAGAGTGGAGGGTCGTTTACAAAGATAGCTAACCCTAACAAACTCGAATATCGGGCAACTAATTTACCGATTCTGCCAAAACCAATAATTCCTATTTTTTTTTCGGATAAATTTATTCTTTTTTCTAATGCCCATTTCAGAATTGAAAATACGACAAATTCCGCAACAGAATTTGAATTACAACCACCAGCATCATAAAAAGGAATCCGGACATTATTAAGATATTCATCATCAATATGGTCGGTTCCTGTTGTGGCAGTTGCTATCAACTTAACTTTGGTATTTTTTAGTAAAGATTCATCAATTTTCGTTTGGGAACGTGTAAACAAAATATCGGCATTGCCAACTATTAAATCATGATTAGAAAGTTCACGCCCATTAAATAAAACAACATTGGCAAATGGCTCTAACGATTCTTTCATTAGATTAATATTTCGATCTACAAATACATTCAACATAATAAAACAAATAAATTACTTAATAATACGAAAATATATAAATTAAAACATAATTATAAAAAATAAGTTGAAATTTAAATGAGTTTAACAAAAACCTATGATTTTGAGAAAAGGAAAATCACTACCCAGCGTTTAAGGGAGATGAAGGTAAGTGGTAAAAGGATTGTTTGTCTTACTGCTTATGATGCTATTATGGCACGAATTTTTGACGAGTCGGATGTAGATGTATTATTGGTTGGGGATTCTCTTGGTAATACTATACAAGGCAACGAAACAACTCTTTCTGTAACATTGGAGGATACGATTTATCATACAAAAGCAGTATGCAAAGGCTCTGTGCGTGCTATGGTGGTAGCTGATATGCCTTTTATGACTTATCAGGTTTCTCCAAACGAAGCTTTTACTAATGCTGGAAGAATAATGAAAGAAACTGGTTGCAATGCAGTAAAACTTGAGGGTGGCGAAATGATTACCGAGGCAATTGCCAAAATGACTTCATTTGGTATTCCAGTGATGGGTCATTTGGGACTTACCCCGCAAAGTATCAACCAATTTGGAAGTTATCGAGCCCGTGGAACTACTCCTGAAGAAGCAGATAAAATATTCAACGATGCTAAATTACTTCAGGATGCTGGAGTATTTGCTGTAGTTTTAGAAAAAATTCCTACTGCACTTGGAAAAAGAATAACCGAAGCCCTCACAATTCCTACTATTGGAATTGGTGCGGGTCCGCATTGCGATGGGCAAATTTTGGTTTACACTGATATGCTTGGTTTAACTGTTGATTTTAATCCTCGTTTTGTAAGAAGATATGCTAATCTTCATTCATTGATTAAACAATCAATTCAAAATTATGGTGATGATATCAGAAGTAAAGATTTTCCAAACAATAAGGAAAGTTATTGATGAAAGCTTTTAATACAATATTAATTTTTGCAATGATTTTGATTTCGTTCTCTTGCGAAAATGCGTTAAATTCTACTAAGGATATAATTTTCCCCGATAAGGATGTTAGTTATATTCAAGAGGTTGAACCCTTCCTAAGATATACTTGCGCATATTCGGGCTGTCATGGATATAGTGCAGCAGGTGGGATAGTGTTAACTGACTATTTCTCAATAATGAAAAATCCCGGTTTGATAATACCTGGAAATCCTGACCAAAGTTACTTGATGCAAATCATAGATAACAAAATTCCACACTTTACTTATTTTGAAAGATCCCAGATTACACCTAATCACATCAGCGGAATGAGAATATGGATAGGTGAAGGTGCTTTGAATAATTAGAAAACTATCAGACAAAATTATTTGATGAATAGTAATTATAATATTATATTTGGAAATATTGCTTGTTAATTTATTAATTTTTTAAAAAATTTTGGAGTTGCCAGTATGAAGACAATTTTGTTCAAATTTATTTTCTTACTTTCTTTCATTATACTTTTGGATTCATGTGATAGTGGACCCAAACCTGTAGAAATTGAAGGACTAAATACCTACAACGATGAAGTAACAACTTTTTCGGTTAAATATCCTAAGAATTGGAAAATGTCTTCGGTTCCGGGAGCTCGATTTGTAGTTTTCTCTCATGACCAAATCAGAGGAAGATTTAACAATTATGACACAAAAGGGTTTCCAGGTGCTAAAATAGATTTAGTCGTATCAACTCTTGATTCAGTTATCACTTTGGATACAATTTTGGCAAAATCAAAATTATTCCCTCCTGAAACTTACGAAGAAGCAAATATCAGTGTAGATGGTGTTGAAGGTAAAAAATTAGTGTATTCATTCCCATTAGAGGGTGGAATGTTTAACGGCATTATTGTAGCAGCCACTAAAGATGGCAAAAGAGCTACGACGCTTGTTATTGAATGCTTTGATGATACTTATGAAACATACAAATCCTCAATTGATGAAATTATTGGAAGTTTGGTTTTAGCTACAGCACCAGAGAAAAAAGTTGATACCATAATTCAAGTTGAGGATGCTGAACCACCTTCTCAAACCTTGGATGTTCGTTCAGGCGAAGGATTTACTTTGGGTATTCCCGATAATTTCGGTTCAGAAAATATCGGAAAATCTGCAAGTGCTCTCAAAGCTTGGAGCTTCTTGGGTAAAAGAAGAGGTGATAGCTACATAAAAGTCGAGATGTTTGATTCTAAAAAACAAGATTTGAAGAAAATTGTTGACGAAGTAAAAGGTTCATTACCTGGAGCAACGGCTGCACAGAAAACAAGTATTAGCGGTAAAGATGCATTTATTGTAAACTACAAACCGGCTGGACAAGTAAAAGGTCGTGTCTATCTTACAATCAAAGATACTCATTTATATAGGATTACATTGAATTGGTTTGTTGGTGAAGAAAAAGATTTCTTACCTATTTTCGAGAAATCTGTGGCATCTTTTAAATTTAACTAAAAAAACTAAACACATTAAAAGGGGTTATATTTTAATTATAACCCCCATTTTATTTTTATGGTACTATTCAGTCTATTTAACCTGGATTCCACATTAGCAATATTTAGCGATTTTAAAAAAGATAAAAATAGAAGAAACCTCCCCCTAACCCCCTCTATAAGGTGAAATTGGCGAGAGATTCACCCTCTATGAGGTGGTTAGGGGGAGGCATTAAAAACTCTATTGCGTAATTCGGGTTTAATTATAAATGTAATTACTTAGATTTTACTCTAAAACTTTGCACATCAATACCATATTTTCTGATTTTATTATGTAAAGTTTCACGGCTTACTCCCAGTAAGGCAGCGGATTTACTAACATTACCACCACACTTGTGCAAAGTATCTTCGATTTTCTTTTTATCGTGCTTTTGCAAATCCTCTTTCAGAGTTCCAGAATCCATTACCGAGTCATTCTCGAAATTGAAAAAATTTTGATTTGACCTATAATTGAGATTTTTTAGAATCTCTGATACTTCAACCTGTTCTTTTTGAGTTGTTTGACAAATTAATTTAATAAAGCTAGCAAGTTCTCTTACATTACCTGTCCAATTTAACTCAGAAAGATACTCGATAGATGAAGGTAAGAAAATTTTTGTGTCGTTAAATTCCTGATTATGTTTCTGTAGATAGTATTCAATTATATCGGGAATATCTTCTCTTCTTTTATTTAGATTTGGCAATTCAATCTCGCATTCCCTTAGTCTGTGGTATAATTGTTCGCGAAATTTTCCTTCTTTCATACATTCAATCAGGTTCTTGTCGGTTGCTGAAATAAATCTTATATCGATTTCTTCACTTTGGACAGAACCAACTTTTCTTACAGCTTTTTCTTCTATAGGGATAAATAAATTCGATTGCA
>CAYUZZ010000096.1:0-7609 GCA_964449505.1 uncultured Hyphomicrobiales bacterium
GATAGTATTTTTAGATTCGTTGCAGACCTGAACTATTATCATCAATGGGACCCTTGGTCATCGGAGGAAGTAGTGAAAAAATTTAATATTACTGGAAATGGAATTGGACAGAAATCCGAATGGGAAGGTGATACTTTAGGCAAAGGAAATCTTACAGTAGAAAAAATTATCAAGAATAAAGAAATTCACCAATTATTAAGATTTTATAAGCCTTGGGAAAGAGAAGCCATAAATATTATGAAATTCGAAAATAAGGGCAATAAGACCAATATTACGTGGATTATGGAGGGCAGCTTGGACTATCCAATTGGAAGATTCATGAAAGTCAAGTTAGAAGATCAAATTGGCAAAGATTTTGAACATGGATTGATAAAACTACGCAAGTATTGTTACAACAATATCAATTGAATTTATAAATTAGATTAATACCAAATCCATATCCGTAACTTTCCCATATTTTGTTTTTGAGATATGATGATTGGAAATAAATTCCCGCAGCAGGAGCAATGTATAATTTTACTTTTTTACTCAGTGGAAGCAGGTATGCTACATCTAATTTAATTATTACAGGTGTATTTAATTGCAAGAGTGCTCCATTAAACTCGTTTTTTATTCGGGTTTGAGTATCCTGAAAAACTCCGCGGTCGCTTGGAACTATTATCTCCTGTTTTTCGTAAACCGAATTACTGCTAACAAATTTTAGACCAACAGAAGTACTTAGTTTCCAATGATTATCAAAATAACTAAGTGAAAAACCGCCTGTAATATTTATTAAATTGATATTTGCCGAATGCCTGATTTTTCCTAAGAATGGCTCACCATTTACATTAATTTCCTCGCTTTCGTCGTAATAAAGAACTGGCGAGCTACTTTCGTAGCCAAGCTCGAAACCAAAAAATATATTTGGCAACTTAAATGGATTGATTATTTCGAAAGAAAGATTAAATATATCGGCATCTGAATTACCGTTCAAATAGTTAGGGCAACAATCAGAGGAATCCCTGAAAGTAAGAATATTTGTGCTGTGAGTTTCTACATTTCTAAGAAATGAAGAAGAAACTACATATCGGAAATCTTGTGAGTTACAAAATAATAACGACAAAAAAAATGTAATAATATAAACCCATAAATATCTATTTTTCATCTTAATTTTCATTTGTTAACTATTATTAACAGCATCTTTAATTATTACTAATGTTTTTTGATTATTTTCCATTTATAAAAAATAATATTATTTTTATTAATTAATTAAAAACAAAACTATGCAAAAAATTGACATAAAGAAAATAATTGAGACCAAAGCACCAGATTTTTTTTTAAGGAATCCTGAATTTGTAAATTATCTCATTATTCAATTTTTGAATAATTTTTTGAGAGTAAAAGATATTAATCATTTTCTTGAACAACATAATCAAAATTATGGTATCGAATTTATTGATAAACTGTTTGAGTACTTAAATGTAAATTATGAAATAAAAAAAACAGATTTTGAAAAAATTCCTTCCGAAGGTAAACTGATAATAGTATCGAATCATCCCTTGGGTGGATTAGATGGGCTATCACTCATCCGGACAATATATGAAATAAGGAAGGACGTCAAAATTGTTGCTAATGATGTTTTGATGCAAATATCCAACATTTCGGAATTCATTTTACCCATAGATTTATATTCTATGAGCAAACAAAGAATTCAATTAGTGAATATCGAGAAATCACTTAGAAATGAGGAAGCCATTATATTCTTTCCATCTGGTAAAGTATCGCGGCTATTCCCCAATGGGATTCATGACAATAAATGGCACAATGGACCTACCAAATACAGTGCCAAATATGCTGTACCAATACTACCCGTATATGTAAAAGCGAGGAACTCATTACTATTTTATTTTATGTCCCTTATTAACACAAAGCTTGGTATGTTGATGTTACCCCAAGAGTTACTCAAGAAAAGGAATACACAATTTAAAATAATTATAGGTGATTTGATACCAGGTAGTACTTTCAACAACAGCTCTCTAAAACCCAAAATTCAATCAAAACTACTCAGACAACATACATTTAGGATAGGCAAAGAGAAGAGTGGGCTTTTTATTACCGAGAAAACTATTATCCATCCAGTTGAAAAATCGTTAATTAAAGATGATTTATCCAATAACACTTTGTTGGGTACAAGCTATGATAATAAACAAATTTATTTAGTGGATTACGAATTGGGAAAGAATGTTTTAAGAGAAATCTCACGCCTTAGGGAATTAACTTTTAGAAAAGTAGGGGAAGGAACAGGCAAAACTTTTGATATAGATGTTTATGACGTTTATTATAAACATATTGTTCTGTGGGACCCATTAGAGCAAGAAATTGTCGGTTCTTATAGATTGGGAGATAGTGATGAAATCATTAAAAAATTTACAAAAAAAGGTTTATATAATGCTTCACAATTCTATCTAAGCGAAAAATTCGAAAGAATTTTATCAGGATCAATAGAAGTAGGAAGGAGTTTTATACAACCAAAATACTGGCGTAGCAATGCCCTTGATTTTATTTGGCAGGGGATAGGTGCCTATCTTGCCAATCAACCTAATATAAAATACTTATGGGGTGCAGTCAGCATAAGCGATAGTTATTCAGAACTTGCAAAAGGTCTTATAATTTCATATTACCAAAAATGGTATCAGGGACCAGTGGATTTTGCTATCCCAATAGAAAGCTATAAGTTATCAAATAATATCCAGACAGAAGTTGATGCCTTTCTTGTTGGAACATCATATAAAGAAGATTTGAAATTCCTGAAAAATGCTTTAAAAAATATTGGATATTCTATACCGGTGTTGTATAGAAAATATACTGATTTTACACATTATGGCGGAAGTCAGTTTCTGTCATTTTGCGTTGATGTACATTTCAATAATTCAGTTGACGGGCTAATACTTGTTGATTTGACAAAGTTAAAAGAGGAATACAAAGAGCGTTATTATCAAGCCAGAAGTTTAGTATAGTTATTTTCAGATTATTTTTTAAATAAAAAATTACCAGTCGGGTTGGTCAATATATTTGTCCAAAGTTATAGCTTTTGTATGGCTTGTATGCATGGTCATATTTTCAATATATTTCGAGATTAAATCGAATTCCAGATTAACAATTGCCCCAAGTTCTTTCTTATAGAGGTTGGTATTATGCCACGTGTGAGGAATAACAGAAACAGTAAGCATGCTGCCGTTTAGTCTTGCAATAGTAAGACTGACTCCATTAATTGCAATGGAACCGTGAATTATTGTATATTTAGAATATGCCATTGGAAATTCCAAAGTAAGAAGTATTCCAAGAGATTGTTTTTCAATTGATTTAATAATTCCTGTGCAATCAATATGACCTTGTACTAAGTGACCCCCAAGCCGTGACCCTAATTTCGCCGCTCTTTCTAAATTAACTGAAACATTCGGTCTTAGATAATTAAAATTGGTCTTTTTCATGGTCTCTTCAACAGCTTCAACTACAAAGAAATCATTCGAGCACTCTATCACAGTTTGGCAAACTCCATCAATTGCTACAGAATCATCAACTTTCAAATCATCATTAATTAATTGTGACTTAACCTTTATTTTTCGGGCTTTACCAATGTTGTTGATAGTAACGATGCTCCCAATTTCTTCAATTATACCGGTAAACATTAATTTATCGTCCTTTTTTATTTGAAGGAATTAAATCAATAGTCCTTTTATCGACATTAACCTTCGTTATTTTGACGCTTAACTGCTGCCCTAAAGCATACTTTTTCTTCTTACTTCTTCCGATTAAACAATAATTAGCTTCATCGAAGATGTAATAATCATCATCAAGATCGCGAATATGTAATAATCCTTCCGAGTAAATTCTGTCTAACTGTACAAAAATTCCAAAACTTGTAACACCTGTAATTGTTCCAATGAATTCCTCCCCAATAAATGATTGGGCAAGCACAGTATGAGTAAGCTTAACGGAGGCGCGTTCCGCCTCCATAGCCAATCGTTCAGTATTAGATGTATGTTGGGCTACGTCTTTCATAAATTGTCGCAGGAAGGCAATTCTTGAAGCATTTGGGGACTCGTGAATATATTCTTTGAGAGCTCTGTGAATAACTAAATCGGGGTATCTACGAATTGGAGATGTAAAATGGCTATATTCTTTAAATCCCAATCCATAATGACCTATATTTGAATGAGAATAAATAGCCTTCGCCATAGACCTAATTAAAACCTGATTCACTATTGCCTTTTCTGGCCTATCCTCAAATTCTGCCAATAATTTATTTATTTCTTTAGAATTACTAATCTTTTTGGGTGTTTGATAGCCAAAATTAGCAATAAATGCCATTACTTCTTTTATCTTTTTGGCATCAGGCTCCTCGTGAACCCTATACAAAAATGGTAAATTCGTTCTTAATTTAAGTTCTTTTGATTTTTTGGAAATGAAATTTGCAACGCATTTATTGGCAAGTAACATACATTCTTCTACCAACGAGGTTGATTTAGTCGATGATTTGGCATAAACGTCCACAGGAAATTGATTATCATCCAACACAAATCTATATTCTACTGTTGCAAAATTAATTCCCCCGTGCTCAAATCTATGATTTCTTAGGGTTAGTGATAATTGATATAAATCATTTAATAATTTAACATTATCACCCTTGCCGCTCTCTATAATTTCGAGTGCATCTTCGTAACTGTAACGTCTATGGTTTTTAATTAAAGTTTCAGCTAACTCATAATTAACTACTTCACCCTTTGGAGTTAGCTCCATAAAGATTGAATATGCAAACCTTGGAACACCTGGCTTCAAAGAACATATATCATTGGATAGTTCTTCTGGTAGCATTGGGATTACCCTATCCACTAAATAAATACTATTTCCACGGTATCGGGCTTCAATATCTAAATTTGAATTCTCCAAAATATAATGACTAACATCTGCGATATGGACCCCAAGTATCATGTTTCCATTTTCAAGAAAATCCAGCGATAATGCATCATCAAAATCCTTTGCGTCAACTGGGTCGATAGTTATAATAAGCTTGTCCCTTAGGTCTAATCTGTCTTTAACCTTGCGATTTGCTGGTGCTTTCTGTGCTTTTGCTTCATTGATTACATCTTTTGGGAATTCCATGGGCAGGTCAAATTCCCTAATGATAGAATTATATTCTACATTAGGCAAACCGGCTTTCCCCAATACTTCCACTATCTCGGCAGTTGGATTTTGAAGAGGGTCATCCCATTTCAGAAGTCTTGCCGAAACTTTTTCACCGACTCGTGCTTTATTTAATTTTTTATCAGGAATTAGAAAATCAACATAAAATCTCTCTTCGTCGGGTATAATAAAATAAAAGTATCCATTATAGTCTAAAGTACCCACAATAGGGTTTTGTTGGCGTTCAATAATTCCGATTACTTCCCCGTGAACTTTCCTGCCTTTTTTTTGGGCTAGAAGCAGAACTCTCACTGTATCACCATCAAGAGCGGTGTTCAAAAAACTTAAATTTATACTGATTGTCGGAATTGAAGGAATATCGGTTTCAATAATTCCTTTGTCGTGGACTATTTTAAGAACGCCCGTGATTGAACTATCACTAAAATCACTTGGCAGACTATATCTTCGTCTAGCGGACTTTTCGATTGTACCACTTTGTACCAAATCATTTAATAGATTCTTCAATGTACTGTAATCCTGACTGTCGGACTTGATTTTGAGTGATTTAGAGATTTCGCTTAGTTGCAATGGTTTATCAGAGTTTTTGAACAACTCATTTAAATCCGATTTTAATTTATCTTTTTCCATAATGTAAGAACGTTTAATAATATATTTGAACGTGATTAGATAACTCAAGTGACTTGGTAAGTGCAGATATGGTATTCGATACGAAAGTATTAACATTATTATTGGCTGATAATACCGAAATACCAACACTGACAGTAACGCTAAACTTAGTGCCATCAAATTCCAAAACCGAGTTTGCAACTTCATTCCTAAAACGCTCTGCTAGTAACTTAACTTGCGAAGAATCCCTATTAAGGAATAAAATGCCATAAGTTTCATTATCAATTCTACCAAATACTTCGTATTTTTTAATATAACCTTTGCCGATATTTATGACATTATTAACTGCAAGCTCCAATCTATCAGAGTATTTATTAGGGTCAACAGAAGCATATTTATCAATTCTGAACAAGCACAGTATTAAGGTGTTATCCTTGCCTTCGCTCGTTCTCTCAATTTCTTCATTTATTCGAGTGTAAAAAGCATTTGGATTATAAAGCCCTGTGTTCCTATCCATAATGCAAGAAGTTTGATAAAGATTAATCAAGTTTAATCTTTCGATTGTAGAGGCCACATGATTACTTAGGATTTCTATTATCGACACGTCAAAATCGGTTAATTGTTCTATAGGGGAATTTTCAATGAAAATTGCGCCATATACACCATTTTGTGTGCGGAGGGGGGCTGCAAGGAACTCCCCGGCAGTAAATTTCTCTTCGTTCTTATTCGATCTTATAATGTTCACCAATTCCATACCTTGGCTATGGATTGTTTCTCCAGATACAATACACTTTCCAAGTAAAGTGGATGATAAATCGAGTTCAAGATTTGTTTGTATTGATTTCTTTGTTTTGTATGCAACAATCAACCAATTTTCTTTATCATAATCGTAACTTGCTATCCCGATTGTATAATCTTTGAAAATCTCTGCAATATCCTCGGCGAGCAAAGTGTAGAACTGTTCTAAGTCGAATTGACCTGACAGCACTATGTTCTGGAACTTGTTAATAATTTCCAAAGATTTGGCTGCTTCAAGCAAGTCAATTTTATGTGTATAACTTTTTACAAGTCCAGATATTAGTTTTGTAAACTGCCCCATAAACGAAACCGAGGACGAATCATAAGAATCCGGCAATTCAGAGTCTGCACATAATACTCCAATTACTTTGTCGTTCCAAATAACAGGAATTCCAATAAATGATTGTATTTTTACTTCATCTACGTAATAGGGCACTAAGTCCTTAATTGCAGCTGGATTAATTTCCGATAATATTTCGGGTTTTGCATTTTTAACGATTTGTGATACTATATCGTGGGATATATGGAACTTTCTTGAATTATTAATTGTTGATTCCTTGTCTGTAGCAAAAGCTTCGATAGTTACATTTTCCTGTTTATTGTCCACTAATAGGAGTAATGCAGTATTAGTATCAGTAACAGATTTTATAATCAATAGGATTCTTGTAATAAAATAATCAAATTCTAATTTAGGTTCTTCACCTATCAACAAATCTTTTTCAAAGAAATAATGAGTTGGAAAGTCAACTTTTTGTGACGTCATTTCATTATTTTTCTTTTGGGTAATATTTGGATTATCGTCGGGTATAGATTGGTGTTGGACGGTATTAACCTCCTTATCCAATTCAGCTTTTACATCCTCGATTAATTCTGTTTTTTCTGGAATATTTTCTAATGGGATTGTTTTCTTAGGTTCAAATTTAGTCTGTTTTGGCTTAATTGTAAAAATTTCAATCTTTTCCTTTTCTTCCAGAATATCTTTTGGAGCAGAAGTTGTTTTTATTTTACCGACAATTCTCAT
>CAYUZZ010000097.1:0-7580 GCA_964449505.1 uncultured Hyphomicrobiales bacterium
TGATACATACACAAGCCTTACCTCTTCTGGGGGCTTCTTCGAAAAAGCAAGTCAGTCTGTATTAACAGGAAATGTTGTTGTTAATATTACTAGTGATTTGAGCGAAACAGGTGCCTTCGAATTGAATGTTTTACCAGAAGAATTTGGGTCTGATTATACAATCACTATTCAACCATCTTCTAATACTAAAAGAAAGATTTCCGGTTCATTTGCCGGTGGGTTGATTAGAATAATTGGTGCAAATAATGTAACAATAGATGGTTCTTATCAGGGTGAAGGCAGATACTTGGAATTTAGCAATACTGTTACTTCCGGTACAAGAGCAGTTTTAATACTTGGCGGTGGTGGTGCTACGATTAATGGAGGAAAAAATACTACTGTTAAAAATAGTATATTTTATAATGGTGCAAGCTCTTCCACATCTATGGGAATTATAATTTCTGACGGTACTGTTTCCACATCTGCTACCACTGCTACTTCAATGGATAACTTGCTTATTCAGAACAATGTTATTTATAGGACACAATACGGAATATTTGCACGTGCAACTGCAGGTAATCCATTCAATAATATGATCATTGAGAAAAATGAAATTGGAAGCGAAACTACATCAGATTATATATTACAATATGGGATGAACATTCAAAATGCGCCTGATTGTCATATCAGATATAATAAAGTATTCAATATTATACAAAGTACTACTTCCAACAACTGGGGTATTTCTGTTGGCGGTACTACAGGTAAAACAATCATCGACGGAAATCTAATTTATTCAATTAAATACAATGGTACTGGTGGCTGGGGTTGCTACGGTGTTAATTTAATCGGTGGCAGTAATCACGTAGTTACTAACAACATGATTACTGATATAACTACTGACCGCTACAGTAAAACTTCAACCACATACAATCCATTTGGTATTAGAATAACAACTGGTTCTGCTCATAAGATATTGTTCAATACAATCAATATGTCGGGCACGCAAGGTGGTACAAACTCAGTAGCTTCCCTCACTGCAAATATATTATTCTCGACTTTGTTATCGAGCATGGATATTAGGGGAAATATATTACATAACTCCCTGGAAGGTGTCTCTGGAACCAATTCATATAATATTTTCACTTATACTACATCAGCAATAACCGGTGAATTCTCCATACTTGATAACAATATGTATTCTGTAAGTGGTGCTGCTGCGAAAGTGGGCGGTAACGGTACTTCGGTTCCATTTAAAGATTATCCTGACCTTACGGAATGGCAAACTGCCACAGGCAAAGATCCCAACTCTGTAACTGATAAACCTACTTTCTTGGGAACTTATGATTTGCATTTATCGGGTTCTGTAGTAGGTGATACTGATTATATGTTAAACAGAACTATAGATTTGGTGACTGATAAAGATGGCGAAACAAGAAATGCTTCCACTTATTACGGTGCAGATGAAGTAAATCCTATTTTTGGTATTACAAAGCAAACTACTTTAAGTCCCAACTCTGCTGTATATTGCTACGATGAGCAATTAGACATAAGTGCTGCTGCCGGTATAACTGGTTATGGCGACGGCGTTTCGCGATCTGGTGCTCCAGCAATTGCATATCAATGGTTTAAAAATGATGCCGAGTTAGATGGTTTTACATCAAGCAATATTAATATTAAAAATGTTGCTCAAGCAGATTCAGCAAATTATTATATGAAAGCGTTCTTTATGAATGAGGTTCTTACTACAAATACTGTTGATGTAATAGTGCAAGGTCCGATTGTAATGACTCAGGACATTGGAAATGCAGACGTATGCAATACAGACCCATTTTTGGAATTAAAAACTGACGCAATTGGAACATTAAATACTGATGCGTATCAGTGGGAAAAATTTGATACTAAGACTGGATCTTGGATTGATATTACTGATGCATCTAGTAAGGTATTATTTATTCCATTAGCAAGGCCTGAAGATGCAATTGGTAAATATAGGGCACGTATAATGGGCCCTGGTAATTGTGGAGCATCACTTGTTTACACTTCTGAAAGCAATGTATTTGTTACTGAACCAATCAAAGATTTAAATATTACTTTGAACGTAGATCCAAAAGCTATATGCACAGGAGATAAAATGGTATTTAAGGCATCAGCAAAAGGAACAATTTATGGTTATCGCTGGCAATTTACAAATGGTTCCTCGTTTGTTGATTTACCATTGGAAGAATTTCCAACTGCAGACACTGATGAATTAATCATTGAAAATGCCTTACCTGGCAATAGTGGACAGTATCGTTGTATGATTTATGGAAGTTATGCGTGTGGCAATGCTTTCACTCCATCTGCTCCTATTGAGGCAACTGTATTTCCATTCTTCGCAATCTCAGAGCATCCCCAAGAACAAATCGTTTGCGAGGGAGGCGATATATTCTTGAATGTATATGCAGAAGGTTTGATTTACAAATACCAATGGTATAAAGACGATATTGCAATTCCATTATCAGAAAATAAATATGCCAACAGTCAAATACTAATGTTATCTAACGCAAGTTTTGACCACTCTGGTTTATATTATTGTAAATTAACAATTGAAGATTGCTCTGGTATTAAAGATGTGCCTTCGAAACCGGCTGCCGTTTATGTGGCTACCGATACCAGAATTACTAAAGCACCCGAAACACAAGCTGCAGCTATTGGTGGTTCTGCTATTTTCACTCTAAGGGCACATGTTAACGGTTTACCAAAAACATACAATTTACCTGTACAATGGTACAAAGGCAATACACGTTTAGTTGATGATGGTAGAATTCAGGGTGCAAACTCTCAAATTTTATCAATTTCTGATATCAGAGAAAGTGATTTTGGCGAGGATTATAGAGTAATTGTAACTGGACTTTGCGGAAGTGCAGAAGCTAAAGATTTTGGCTTGGTAAAAGTTGATATTAACATAACTTCGCATCCACAATCAATTCTATTATGCGAAAAACAAATGGCTGTATTTAATGTTACGGCTGTTTCATCTATAGGTGACCAGAGTATTACTTACCAATGGTACAAAGATGATATAGTTCTATCTGACAATGGTAAAGCTTCTGGTACCCAAACCAACAAATTAATAATAAGCAATATAAATGCTACTGACAATGGCGAATATTATGTAAGAGTTGGACTAAAAGGTGCTCCAAACACTGCTACATCATTACCTGCAAACCTGTTTGTTGATTTATTGCCTATTATAACTTTGGACCTTGAAAATGAAGTTACAGCCAAAGTTGGTGATTTGCAAACCCTATACATTACTGCCACCGGTGAAAATTTAGATTACCAATGGTACTTCAATGGTACAAAGATAATCAGTGCAAATGAAGATACTTATTTAATTGATGAAATAACTGAAGCAAATGCCGGTGATTATTACGTTGAAATAAAAAATCAATGCGGAACTATTAAATCAAATACTACTAAAATGACTGTTACTAACAAAACTACTTCTGATGTTGTGCCTGGCTCTGACTATAATTATAGTATCTCAAAACCAACACCTCATCCCGTAACTAATCTATCCCAATTTAACTTTATAGTTCCTTTCACAACAGATGTCGTCATAGAACTTTATAATATGAATGGCAGTAAAATTGCACAATTGTTTAATGGAATTGCAAATCAGGGAGAAAATACTGTTACAATTAATGCTTCTAACCTAAAATTAATTTCAGGAACATACATGATAGTATTGAAAAATAAGACTGTAACTTTAACAGAAACAATTACCATAATTAGGTAATATTAACAATTAATTACTAAAAGGGGCTTTTTGAAGCCCCTTTTTTATTTTTTACAATTATTTATGCCAATCAATTGTTAAATTTGTATTTTATTTACAGCCATTTATTTAAAATAAATTAAATGTTACAAGTATTGCAGTTTCAGAAAACAGGTGAAATAAAAGTAGATGAACTACCGGAACCGGTATGTCCGGAAAACGGAATTCTTGTTAAAAACTACTACTCCTTAATTAGTGCAGGCACAGAGCGTTCATCTGTTGAGAAAGCACAATCTTCGCTATTATCAAGAATCAAAAAACAACCCGAAGATGTTAAGTTGGTTATCGATTTCATTAAAAAAGAGGGCATTAAATCTACTTTAAACCGAGTTAAAACAAAATTGGAATCATATAAGGTACTCGGCTATAGTAGCTCTGGGATAGTTATAGAATCTGGATGCAGCGAATTTAATCCTGGTGATAGAGTTGCCTGCGGCGGTGCCGGATACGCTAACCATTCTGAGATAGTAGCGATTCCTAAAAATTTAGCAGTAAAAATTCCAGAAAATGTAGAGTTTGAAGACGCAGCATTCACAACTCTTTGTGCAATAGCTTTGCAAGGCATCAGACAAACCGAACCACTGCTTGGCGACAATGTTGCAGTAATAGGGCTTGGACTAATTGGACTGATAACCGTGCAATTACTTAAAGCAAATGGTACGAAGGTACTTGGAATTGATATTAGCGAAGATAATTTTGAGTTAGCCAGACAACTCGGATGCGACAGAACAGTTTTGAGCAATAGTGATGCTTTAGAATCTGCCAGGGCATTCTCGTCAGGAATGCTAATGGATTCTGTTATAATTACTGCGGCAACTGAATCTAATCAACCAATCGAATTAGCTATGAGTATGGCAAGAAAAAAAGGAAAGGTTGTAATAGTGGGTGCTGTTGGAATGAACATCCAAAGGGGTCCCTTTTATACCAAAGAAATTGATTTAAAAATTTCTTGCAGTTATGGGCCTGGCAGATACGACCCCTACTACGAAGAGCTTGGAATAGATTATCCATTCCCCTACGTTAGATGGACAGAAAATCGTAATATGGCAACTTCATTGCAATTAATGGAATCTGGACGATTAAATATTAAAAAACTAACAAGTCATATTTTCCAAATTGATGATGCACAAAATGCTTACAATTTAATAACGGGCAAATCATCAGAAAAATACTTGGGCATTTTGCTCAAATATGACAAAAATACAAAACCCGTTAAGAAGCAAATTGTATTAAAAGCTATCAGCAGCGACAAGTTGAATATTGGTTTTGTGGGTCTGGGTTCTTTTGCTCAAAATCATCTATTGCCGAATATAATAAAATCAGGCTTCAAGCTTGGTGGTGTTGCCAATCAAACACCTGCAAGCAGTCTATCAATTGCCGAGAAAAGCGGATTTTCTTTTTATTCCTCTGACTACAAGGAATTAATAAACAACCCCATTACAGGCACCGTATTTTGTGCAAGCAGACACGATAGCCACAGTAAAATTGTAATCGAAAGTATCAATGCCGGTAAACCTATTTTTGTAGAAAAACCACTTGCTGTAAATAGAGAAGAATTGGATGAAATTAGGGAAGCGTTTAATAAAACTCCAAGTACCTTAATGTGCGGTTTCAATAGGAGGTTTTCTGAGAGTTTCCGCACAATCAAAAAATTTATACAAGGAAATAATTATCCACTAACAATGATTTATAGAGTTAATGCCGGTTTTATACCCAAAGAACACTGGGTGCAACAACCCTTGCAGGGTGGCAGAATAATTGGTGAAGCGTGTCACTTTATAGATACTATGCTCTTTTTGTGTGAATCCAAACCCAAAAAAGTATTCGCTGAAAGTATTTCTTCTCAATCATCAGCTAATATTTACGACAGGGACAACGTAAGTATCACAATTAAATTTGAGAATGGATCGATTGGCACATTAATTTACACAGCAGCCGGTTCGGCTATTCTTCCAAAGGAATACTTTGAATTACATTCCGAAAGAAAGAGTGCAATAATGAACAATTTCGAAACTGTAGAGTTATTTGGTGGTAAGGGAAGGAAAATACTTAAGATGGATAGTGATAAAGGAATTTCTGAGGAGATAAAATCATTTTATAATGCAATCAAAAATAATTTAAAATCTCCTATTGATTTTGATGAATTGGTTGGAGTAACCGAAACAACATTTGCTGCTGTTGAGTCTTTGGAGACTGGCAGACCAATTAATATTAGATAAAAATTTGGAGAAATATGAAAAAGATACTTGTTTTAATTTTGTTTATTTTGATTTCCGATTCTGTGTACTCATATCAAAAAATGACAGATGCACAGCTCAAATCTATAATTAATTCACCTTCAAGAATCGTAAATGACTTGAGTGGTACTTGGCAAGTAGAATATGATGGTGAATCATATTCTCGATTTGTCCCCTATTCTGATTTAAGTTCGGACCAAATCATCATCACAAAAAATGTAATAATTCCCAATGAAGCAAAAGAAGCTTATACTTGGCATCTATACTTTCTAGGTATCGAGAATCAGGTGGAAGTTTACTGGAATGAACAATTTATAGGACGTTATTTTGATGCTGTTATTCCATTTGAGCTGAAAATACCAGACAACTTAATTTTACGGAAGGGTAATAAAATAAAACTTATTATATCCAAATATGATGGTATCAGAGATAAAATTCAATCTACCCATCTTTTTGCCAAGAAAAATTTTATTGGTCCAATCAGAGAAATTCTGCTGGTTGGAAAGCCTCAAATTTGGATTTCAGATATACAACCAAAAGTACAATTTTCAAATAATTACTCTAATGCTTATCTAAACGTTGGTTTTACCATATCATCGTCTAACATCAGAAACCTAATCAATAATTTAATCCAGAGAGATTCTTTAAATGTGGGATTTTCTAATAAATTATCTGTCAATTATCAAGTCATTCTGATAGATAGGCAAAGTGGTGCTCAGGTAGCTTCATCGGATATTTTATCCACATCAATAGAAAGTGAACGGTCGGAAATAATGCTTTCAAAACTAAGTTTATCATATCCTAAAATGTGGTCTCCAAATACTCCATTCATATACGATATCAAAGTAAAATTAACAAAAAATGATAAATTAATAGATGAAATAAATCAGGAATTCGGTTTTAAAGACATTAAATTGATAAGAAGCAGTAATCGGTCAACCATATTACTGAATGGAGAGGAACTGAAGATAAAAGGAATTAGTTATATAGAAGATTACGAGAAATCAGGACAATCTATATCTGCTAATCGACTAAAAGAGGATATTGAAAGTATGAAATTTAACACTGCGGTGGCGGCTTTTATGGAGTTTACTAATACTCTTTCGGCGGCTGGGGGGGAAATGAGCCAGACAGACTGGGAAAAATTCCTCATTATTTTGGCTCCGTTTGCGCCGCACATTACTGAAGAGTTGTGGGCAGGCTTGGGTAAGCCCTTTTCAATTCACAATCAAACCTGGCCCCAGTTTGACAAAAATATGTTGTCTTGCGAAAAGGTGGCAGTGGCAGTGCAGGTTAATGGTAGGACCAGAGGTATTGTAGAGGTTGCCAAAGACAGCTCTCGTGAGAAGCTGTCAGAGACAGCCAGAACGGTAGTGGCGCAGTACCTCAAATCAAAAAAAGTGGCCAAAGAAATTGTTATTCCCGGAAAAGTGGTTAATTTTGTTACTAAATAATTAATGGAGGAAAAGACTGCCCCCAAACCTACTCTCGATATTAAAATCCCACCCTTTTTCTATTATTTGGCCTGTTTTTTCTCCGGA
>CAYUZZ010000098.1:0-7546 GCA_964449505.1 uncultured Hyphomicrobiales bacterium
GAGTTCCTCAATCAAGGCATCAGTTTTTTCAATACCTTGTTTCAAAATCACATAAGCATAAATTACATTGCCTTTTACCTCGTGTGGAATACCAATCGCAGCTGCTTCGGCCACAGCATAGTGACTTACAAAGGCACTTTCAATTTCGGCAGTACCCAATCTATAACCCGAAACTTTGATTACATCATCAACTCTGCCAATTATCCAAATATAACCATCTTTATCTCTTCTTGCACTATCACCAGTCATATACATACCGGGGAACTTTGTCCAGTATTGTTCGATATATCTATCGGGATCATTATAAATTGTTCTCATCATTGCGGGCCAAGGAGTTTTTATTACAAGGAATCCTTCTTCGTTGACTGCTACGTGATTACCATTATCATCAACAATATCCATTTCAATACCAGGGAATGGTTTTCCGCCCGATCCGGGTTTAAGTGGCATAGTTGGGAAAGGGGCAATGATATGCATACCAGTTTCGGTTTGCCACCATGTATCAATAATCGGGCATTTTTCTTTACCAATAACTTTGTAATACCATCTCCATGCTTCAGGGTTTATAGGCTCACCGACAGTTCCAAGTAATCTGAGAGACGAAAGGTCGTGCCTGTTAGCCCACGCATCACCAAACCTCATAAATCCTCTGATTGCAGTAGGAGCAGTATATAAAATATTAATTCCATATTTTTCTATCATCGACCACCAACGATTAGGATATGGATGAAAAGGGGCACCCTCGTACATAAATGAAGTAGCACCAGCTAACAATGGACCATATACAATATAACTGTGTCCGGTTATCCAACCCGGATCGGCAGTGCACCAAAAACGGTCTTCTTCATGTAAATCAAAAATATATTTCATTGTGGTGTAGGTTCCCACCATATATCCACCGTGAGTGTGCAAAATTGCTTTTGGTTTTCCAGTAGTACCCGATGTGTAGAGGATAAAAAGTGGGTCTTCAGCATCCATTATCTCCACTTCCGACTTCTGAGTAGCGATAGGTAACTGCAACAATTCGTGATACCACATATCCCGGCTTGGTTCCATAAATACATCTTGCCCTGTACGCTTTACTACAATAACATGTTCAATAGAACCTGCTCTGGATAAAGCTTCGTCGGCTATTTGTTTCAAATTAATTATTTTTCCTCTTTGGAAGGCACCATCTGCAACAAGTAATACTTTGCTTTGGCTGTCCTCTATACGTTCAGTCAGAGATTCAACAGAAAAACCACCATAAACAACAGAATGTATTGCACCTATTCGAGCACATGCAAGCATTGCAATCATTATTTCAGGGATCCTTCCCATATAAATAGTTACTCTATCACCCTTTGCAACTCCCATACTTTTAAGTATATTGGCAAACTGGCAAACCTCGCGATGAAGTTTGAAGTAAGAATAAGAGCGGAATTCACCCTGCTCGCCTTCCCATATCAATGCCAATTTATTGCGTCGGTAAGTTTTAATGTGAACATCAAGACAATTATACGATATGTTCGTCTTGCCATTGGTAAACCACTTGTAAAAAGGTTTGTCTGATTCATCAATAACCTTATCCCATTTTTGAAACCAATTTAGTTCATTTGCGAATTCTTCCCAAAATAATCCATAATTTTCTTCAGCCTTTTTGTCAAATTCATCACGATTTTTGATATTGGCATACTTGACAACCTTATCTGTGGGAAGATAAAATTCTTTATTTGTTAAATCTTCGCTCATAACTCTCCATAAAAAAAGTAAAAAAATATATGAAACATTTTTAATTTAATTAAAAAAATAAAAAATCGTCTGAAATATTAATTAATCACCTTTTGAAAAAGTATCATTTTGAAATTACGAGCAAATACAAAAAAAGCATATTGCTTCACTTTGGGGTAGAAGCATATTAAAATACTTTTACAAATGACTATTGTATTAGAATATTCAAAGAAGTTTTTATTTTGTAGAAGCTTGCGAAAATTATAATTTTTTTTATATGCAATCGCTTTAATATACGTCACTTTAAATTTATAAAATCAACAAAATTATGAAGAAAATAATAATTTTTATTTCTATTTTGATATCATTTTTGCCATTGTGTGCTCAAAACAGTGATTATAATGTTCCTAAAAGAGAAAGGGGCATAAGATCACCCTATAATTCTTTTTTACAAAAGTCAGATTACCGAATATCATTATACTTTTCCAAAACATCAGCTTCATCTTTTTTTGATCAGCAATCAAATTCAATTAATGGATTTACTGATACCGTATATTTAGGAAAATATTCCAGAGATTTTACTTTCAATTTTATGAAGCATACGCTAAATGTGAAAGGTGAAAAACTAATCGACAGCACAATATTGTTGTTTGCTAATGTGCCAATATCAAACTATTCTTTAGATGAGCTATATAAAGAATTTTATGATTCATCAAGTAGTGTTACTTTACCCAGACAAGATAAGGCAAAATATAACTTGTTGATTATAGATTACCTGGAATTAGGTATCGAATACGCAGTCTTGAAAGGATTATTTGAGGTAGAATTTGGTGCCAGTACAAAGATACCATTTGGGAGTGAGAACGGTGTTGCCAAAAATTCAAGAGAATTTTGGAGTGATAATGCTTTTGAAATATTATCAGGAATAAAGTCATCATTTAATTCCGAGAAATATCAAATTAATTTAAGCAGTTATTACAATTATAGGGGTGAAGACCTGAAAAATAGAATTATAACACAATTGAGTGCAGGTATATTTACTATTCCAGATAGTTATATAGGGGCTGGCGTAGAATGGGCTTTGTCGTTGAGTAACTTGAGTGAAGCATTTCCATTTGATATTCATCACGAACCTGATATGGAAGAATATATAGATGCCAATGTTAAATTCGGTTTACTAATCAACGAAAATTTAGGCACAGAAATTGGATATAGAGTTAGATTAACAGGTAAAAATAGTTGGGATTATTCTGGATATAAAATAATATTTTTCATTAATTTTAAATAAAAGATATTGATTTAAAAGAAATTAGACCAGAAATTGGAGATATTTAAAATAATAACTCAACCCATTCGTTTACACAGCTCATTGATTATTTTTATTATTTTTTTTGGAGTAAAAGGAAAATATAGGTTTAAATTTTACAGATTATGTTTTACAATGTGGGGTATATACTCCTTGATAGTTTTAAAAAAAATAAATAGAAATGTTCTTTTCCAAAGAAAAATTATATATACGTTAATTACACTTTTTTTAGTAGTAACGTTATCTGTGTATGGTCAGAACAACCTCAACGGCTCCTTGCTTAATGTTTACAAAACACCTGTCACCAATAATTTTAATGATTTGATTGACCTAAGATCTGAATATTTATGGTCGATTACAGGTACCGCATCCTATTATGGAAATAAATTCCATCTAAGAAAGACAGCCAGCGGAGCAAGATTTGATAAAAATGAAAATTCTGCTGCACACCGAAAACTGCCCTTTGGCACTATATTACGCGTTATCAACAACAACAATGAAAAATCAACATTAGTTAGGATAAACGATAGGGGACCTTATTCAAAGAATAGAATTATTGACCTATCGCTAAAGGCTGCTAAAGATATTTCAGGATTGGGACTGCCAAACGTTACTTTATCTGGATTTGTTCCAGGTAAGTTTAACTATACTAATGAATTGAGCAGTTATTATGTTGCATATTCACAATTTGACGACCCTGAACTATATTCCCAAGATTTATTTGAGATAATTGAAAATGATAAAGATTTTCAAGTAATCGTTGATGAATATAATAACTTGTTAAATAGCAATCAGTCATTCGAAAGCAACCTTTTTATCCTCATAAATTTGAATGAATATAATTTCTCGCCATCTAAAGTAACCTATCAATTGGGTTATTTTAAGAATTTTGAACCAAAAAGAATTCCATTCAGCGTTGCTGAACGTGAAAAAAAGTAAGAATAATAAATTAATCCTATCATTAATTTTTCTTTATTGATAATAATTTATTAATTTTATGTTTGTATATGTGCAAATTTTAAAATTTTGTAATTTAATGGAGAAATATCGTGAAGAGAATTCTAATAATGTTAACTTTGCTCCTTACAGGAGCTTTTCTATTCCAAGGATTTCAGTGTGCATCTAAGAATTTGACAACAGCAAAAGTTGCATACAGCAACAAAGATTACCCCAAGGCAATAGATTACTTGCAAAAGGAATTGCAGCAAAATCCAAATAACGCAGAAGCATACGCTATTCTTGCAGATATTTATAAAGAACAGGGTAACTTGAAATTGGCTGCAGAAAGTGCAGGAAAATCATTCGACCTTGCAACCACAGACGAATTGAAAACCCGCGAGCAGTCTTTGATGCAGCAAATATGGATTGAATCCTATAATAATGGTATCAATACTTTCAATAACTACAATGGTACCAACAAAAATGTACTTGATTCTGCAACCAAATCCTTTGATATAGGCCTAAGCATTCGTCCAAATATTTTGGATTTTTATAGATTTAAAGGAATGATTAGCGAATTAAAGGGCGATACTACCAAAGCAATTGAGCTATACAAAAGTTACGTAAACAACATGCAACCAGAAGTTGACTTGGCTATTGATAAAAATTTCTTTTTAAATATGCCTAGGGATAGATTTCTAAGAGCAATCGGAGAAAAACCAATCAACACTATCACTAAGATTACTGAAGCATACGATACTAATTTTATAGACATCTTTAAAATTAATGATAAAGAGTTATATGCCTTTTCAAATGCTAACGACAATGGTGATAAATTGTTAGTTTATTGGGATTATGACCCAAGTCCAAATTTACCAAATGATGAAAAAACAATGCAGTTCTTATTCAATATTGAACCTTTTGGTGCATTGGCTCAGTATTATTATCAGAAAAAAGATTTAGAACAGTCATTTAAATATATTGATTTAATTACTAAATTAGACCCGAGCAATAATGAAGCCCTTCGCTCCAAATTAGCATTGTATCAGGAAATGGGTAAAACTGACGTCGCATTGACAGAAGCTCAATCATTAATTAGAAACGACCCCTCGAATAAGTCGAGTTGGGCTCAGTTGGGTGATCTACAGCAAAACCTTAAAAATTACGATGAAGCTATTAAATCATACGAAAAAGCATTAGAAATTGACCCTCAGTTTGATGCTGTTCTCCGTAATCTTGGTTCTGCTTATAAAAATAAAGCATCTATTATTCAAAGATCGCAGCAAGATAAAACAGACAATGACAAAACTTACAAGCCAAATCCTGAAGAATATTTCCCAATGTTGAGGAAATCTGCCGATTATTTTTCTAAAGCCCTTAAAACAGAGAAGTATAATTCTGATTTCTTAATTTTAGGTGAATTAGGCAATATTTATATGGTTTTAGGCAATGAAGTTGAATTGAAGAAAATAGCAAGGACACTTGAAGGTATTTTTCCATTAATTCAAAAACAAGATTTGGAAAAATATTATCTCAATTTACTTAATATTTATGGTGGAACAAAAGAAAATGACAAATTACAAGAAGCAAAACAGAAATTGGATGCATTAAATTAAGGAATTATTATGTCGGAAAATAAAAATCAACCCCAATCGCAGCAATTAAATATCGAAATTGGCGAGAAAGAAGCTGAAGGAATATATTCTAATTTAGCGATTATTTCTCACTCAGGTGCAGAATTCGTAATTGACTTTACAAGGCTCTTACCTGGCGTTCCCAAAGCAAAAGTGAACGCGAGAATAATTATGACACCCCAGCATGCAAAGTTATTAATGAGGGCTTTGAATGAAAATATAAATCGTTACGAAAAGAGTTTTGGAAATATTAATATTGATGGTCAGAACAATTTTGGGAATTTAAATGATTTTGGAAATGGAAGTCCTACAATAAATTAATAAATGAAAAATGAAAAACTCCGCTCTTAAGCGGAGTTTTTTTTCATTTGGCAAGATTATTCAAATCATCACCACTAATACGATAAAGCAACCAATCATCCATAGCCTTAGCACCAAGATACTCGTAAAATTCTCTTGCGGGATTCCAATTTAAAACACTCCATTCGAATCTTCCGCAACCCCTGTTAACAGCAATTTTAGCAATTTCACACAGCAAAGTCTTTCCAACACCCTTGCCTCTAAACTCTTCTTTTACAAATAAGTCCTCAAGGTATATACCTGGTTTACCAAGAAAGGTAGAGAAATTTTGGAAAAAGAGTGCAAAACCTGCAGGCAAACTATTATACTCGGCAATTAACACATCAACAAATTTATTCTCACCAAAAATGTGATTCTTTAAATCATTTTCTGAGGCACATACATTGTCTAATAATTTTTCATATCTCGCCAAGTCTTTTATTAAATCCAAAATTAGTGGAATATCATATTCCGTTGCCTTGCGCATAGTAATCATAAACCCCTCGATTTATCAACAGCCCATTTGAAAACCTTTAAATAATCAAGAGCTGTTTTGGATGACGAAAAACTTTTTTTCATAGCGTTCTTTCTTATCAAATCCCAGTGAGAATTTCCTTTGTAAGCAGAGAGTGCTCTTCTGATTGCATAAGCCATATCATCAGCATTATATTGCCAAAATAAGAAGCCCCAACCCTCAGCAGAGTCAAAATTATATTCCTGCACTGTATCTGCCAATCCACCAGTCATTCTAACAATTGGAATTGTGCCGTAGCTCATGGCATACATTTGAGTTAATCCACAGGGTTCGAATCGTGAAGGAACAATCAGAAAATCTGAACCGGCAAATATCTTATGGGAAAGGTCGTTTCTATAGCCGATAGTAATTAAAGCAGATTTTGGGTATTTCCAACTGATATAATTGAAGTAATCGACATATTTACTCTCTCCGGATCCCAATAATACAAACCTGAATTGCTCAGTGGAAAGATATTCTTCCAATTTCACCATCAACAAATCAATACCCTTTTGATCAGTTAACCTTGATACCATACCAATTAACGGAATGTCCGGATTATCATCGGAACCAATATTAAAACTCTCAAGAAGCTTGTACTTGTTAATTTTTTTTATTTCAATAGACTCAATATTATAAGGTTCATAAATTTCATTATCAAAATCAGGATTCCATTCGTCATAATAGACACCATTTAGTATTCCAACCAAATCAGCACCTCTAAGATTTAGAACGTCCTGAAGTCCCTCTGAATAATAAGGGTATCTAATTTCCTTAGCATAAGTTGAACTGACGGTTGTTATTTTATCGGCAAACATAATTCCTGTTTTCATGGCATTTACCGATCCTTGGTGCTCTAACCAAGAGCCGGGGTAGAAATTTTTCAATCCAAATCCAGAGTATTCTAAAGATGTAACGGGATTGAACTTACCCTGATAAGCCAAGTTATGAATTGTATATACACCTGCACAATTCGAAAACAACGAATCGTGTGCATAAAAAGACTTTAGAAATGCCATTGTAAAACCAGTATGAAAGTCATGAGCATTTATTATATCAGGGGCAAAATTCAAAGCTTTTGCTACCTCGAAAACAGCTCTGCTG
>CAYUZZ010000099.1:0-7523 GCA_964449505.1 uncultured Hyphomicrobiales bacterium
CACTTAGAAGAAATCAAGCTGACGAAAATAGAATTACAATTGCTTATTGCCCTGGCGCTTACGAGATACCACTTGTTGTACAGAAGTTTGCTGAATCAAGAAAATTTGATGCAGTAATAGCTTTGGGTGCTGTAATTCGTGGCTCTACACCACATTTTGATTATATTGCCAATGAAGTATCAAAGGGTATTGCAAAAGTTAATCTTGACACTGGTGTTCCATGTATTTTTGGTGTTTTGACCACCGACACAATTGAGCAGGCAATTGAAAGAAGTGGCTCAAAATCTGGAAACAAAGGTTTCGAATCTGCTATATCAGCGATTGAAATGGCTTCATTATTAAAAGCTATGGAGAACTAATTATCGAGTTTTTACCTAGTTTAATAATTCCAAGGTTTAACATGAGATTTCTTATTATTGTCATTCTTTGGCTTTTCACTTCGGGAAGCCTTTTTTCTCAGTTTCGTTTAGAGAATTGGAAGGCACACTCTTCGAGGGTGGACGTTAATTGCTCTGTTATAGATAATAAAAATAATATTTGGTGTGGTACCTCTGGAGGTATATTCAGATTTAATTATTTAAGTGAGACCGAAACTGTTTATACCAATATTGAATCACTTCTCAGTAATCAAATTTCTGCGATTTCTTTCAATTCTAAAACTGGGGAAATTTATGCTGGCACAAGTGATGGAATAATTGAAATATTGAAAGATAACCAATGGATTCATATCTCAGATATTAAGAATCAACAATTTTCAAATTCAGAAATTAAGACAATTGTATTTAATGATAGTTCGGTATTTATTGGCGGTAGTTTTGGCTTCGCAATTTTTGACCCATTAAATCTGGTTTTCAAAGAATCAGTTCTTAAAATTGGTTCTTTGCCAATTAATACTCCTGTTAATAAAATTCTGACGCATAATGGTAGAATTTGGGTAGCAACCGACGAGGGTTTGGCTTCATCTTCTCTTAATAATTTCCTACCAAATCCACAGTCATGGGAAATATTCACAACAAAAAATGGTTTATATCAAAATAAAATTAAAGATATTGCAATTTGTGATGACTCCTTATACCTGATGTCTGATAGATTTTTATTAAAGTATGATGGCTTGGCTTTTAAAGAATTTGCTGAGTCTATGGACAATTACTTTAAAGTTATATCTATCACCGGAAGCGACATTTATTATGTTGATTGGTTTAAATTATCAGATAAACAGAGAAATATTATTCCAAATGATTATCCCGCTCTAATTTCTGGGATGTCTGGAGGTTTGAATTCTTCAGGAGAAAAAATTATCGTTCTACATTTCAAAGAAAATGGTATTGGATATATATATAATGGTCAATACAAGGAATACTTGCCTAATTGTCCATTAATCAATAGTATAAGCGATATGACAGTGGATGCAGAGGGTAATCTTTGGATAGCAACTGGGGTTGGTGGTAATGGCAGAGGTTTTGCCAAATTTGATGGAAAGACTTGGTATAATTTTACAGCAAAATCCAATCCCGAATTTAAGGATAATTCATACCATAAAATAGCTATTAACGGTAATGGAACGTTGGCAATATCTAATTTCGGTGCTGGATTATTGATTGGTGAACCAACTGGCATTGACACTTATTCTTTCAAATTAATGAACGAAAAAAATTCTGAATTCAGAGGTCTTAGTCAAAATGGCGAATTTATAGTTGCAGGTTGCCCTGTTTTTGATATTAATAATCACCTGTGGGTGGCTAATCTTGGTGAAATTTCAACTGGTCCCGCTTTGCTTAGTTTTTCTTTAGAAGACACTAACTACGTTTCCAATGGATACCAAAATCCTCGTGCTGCCAATCAACGAACATTTATGTCTCTTGATATAGATTTTTGGGGCACTAAATGGGTTGGTGGTAACAATCCAACTGGTACAGGGTTAATGTATTATAACGAAATGGGAACTTTCGATGATAAAAGCGATGATATTGCAGGCGTTTTATCGTCTTCTAACACTCCGAATTTATCTGATAACATTAACAATGTGCTTGTAGTAGATAAAGTAGGATATGTATGGATTGGAACTCCCCGAGGAGTTTCTGTTGTAGTAAATCCTTCTCAGGTGTTAAATGGTAATTTAAACAATCTTACCATTCGTTCATTAAGTAGATTAATCGGAGAAATTAACGTCAACGATATTATGGTTGATGCTTTGAATAACAAATGGATAGCAACTTCAAATGGGGTTTGGGTATTAAACCCTGAAGCAAGTGATACAATTGCCTATATTAATAAAGGTAACTCTGCATTACCTGACAATGATATATTATCCATATCCACCAATCCCAATAATGGTACAGTTTATTTTGCTACTAAATTTGGCTTGTACGAAGCAAAAAGCTTATCTGTTGCACCTGTTCCGGATTACGACATAAGATGTTATCCTCAACCTTTCAATCCTGCTGTCGATAAAGAATTGATAATTGATGGTTTAGCTGATTTCAGCGAAGTAAGAATTCTTACTGCTGGGGGTGAATTAATTAACAGTCTAAACACTTCAAGCAGAAAAACTATTTGGGATGGCATGGACAAAAATGGGAAAAAAGTAAAATCAGGTATTTATTTATTGGTAGCTACTTCTGCATCTTCAAAAGTATCTTCTGTCCAAAAGATTGCAATTATTACAGATGAATAAACCATATAATTAAATCCTTCGTCTTTGGCATAATGAATTTTTATTGTATTTTAGTATTTTGTTCCAACTAATATTGGTTAAGATTTGTTGAGATATTTTTTAAAATCAAAGTTGCATCAGGCAACCGTTACCCAAGCAGAATTATATTACGAGGGTAGTCTTACCATTGATGAAGATCTGATGGATGCTGCATCTATTTTAGAATTTGAGAAAGTCTTTGTTGTTGATATCAACAACGGCGAAAGATTCGAAACCTATGTAATAAAGGGACAGCGTGGCTCTGGTACTATATGCCTTAATGGTGCTGCCGCCCGCAAAGCCTCTGTAGCTGACAAAATAATCATTATGACTTATTGCTTGGTAGCTGAAGAAGAAGCTAATCATCACAAACCATTGATTTTGGTTTTGGACGAACATAATAAAATCAAACGCACAGGAAAATAGGCTTTAAATATGAATCTATTATCAGTAGTAGTTTTAGCTGCCGGCAAGGGCAAAAGAATGAATAATCCCGAACTGCCGAAGGTGCTTGCTAATATCAATAATTTTCCTTTAATTTACTACGTGTTAAATGAGGTAGTCAAGTTATCTCCGCTTAGTACTGTTTTAGTTACAGGTCACAAAGGAGAAATGGTCAGGGAGTTTGTCAACACAAATTTTAAAGGTTCGTTTCATTTTGCAATTCAAGAACCACAATTAGGAACAGGACACGCAGTTTTAATTACCGAAAAATTGTTCTATAATTTCATTGGTAACATTTTAATTTTAGCCGGAGATGTGCCAAACATTAGTGCATCAACATTAGTCGAGTTCATACACAATCACAATATTAGCGATTCTGACATTTCAGTGCTAAGTGCCTTGGCTCCAAATCCTTACGGTTATGGCAGAATTATCAGAGATGGTAATAATGATTTCATAAAAATTACTGAACACAAAGATGCAAATGAATCAGAGTTGGAGATAAATGAAATAAACAGTGGTATTATTTTAGCAAAATCTGATGTGTTATTTGATACTTTGCATTTAGTTGGTAATAATAATAATCAAAATGAATATTATCTTACTGATATAATTGAAATTGGATTGAAGAATTACAAAAAGGTATTCGCTTTTCAATGCGGGGATTTTTATGAAATTCAGGGCGTCAATACAATTGATGAATTACAGAAAGCTGAAGAATTTAAAAATAATTTAGGAAAATAAAATGTTCAAATTAGTAGTGTTGAGACACGGTGAAAGTGTTTGGAATAAAGAAAATAGATTTACAGGATGGGTAGATGTTGATTTATCAGAAAAGGGACGTGAAGAAGCAAAGTATGCTGCTAATGTATTAAGCGACAATAATTTAAGTTTTGATTTGGCATATACATCTTTTCTCAAACGAGCTATAAGAACTCTTTGGATTACTTTAGATGGATTAGATTTGTTGTGGTTACCTGTTAAGAAGTCTTGGAGATTAAATGAACGCCATTACGGTGCTTTGCAAGGTCTTAACAAATCAGATATGGCAGCCCAGTACGGCGACGAACAAGTTTTAATATGGAGAAGAAGCTATTCCACACCTCCACCTGCTCTTGGGGTGGACGACCCACAATATCCCGGAAATGATTTAAGATACCAAAGCTTAAGTCCTGATGAATTACCAAAGGGTGAATGTCTTGCTGACACTGTTAAACGTTTCCTTCCATTATGGGAAAATGAAATTGCTCCTGATATTAAAAGTGGCAAGAAAGTTATCATTGCTGCACATGGAAACAGCCTTAGAGCACTAATTAAACATTTGGACAATATGAGTGAGGAAGAAATTCTTAAATTCAATGTACCCACAGGAATACCACTTGTTTACGAATTAGATGACAACTTAAAACCTATTAAAAAGTATTTCTTGGCTGATGATCAAAAATTACAAATGGCAATGGACAGCGTGGCAAACCAAGGTAAAGCCAAATAATTGATGAATTTATTTTATTACTATTTGGTTACTACAATTTTACCAAAATGACTGTTTTAATATGATTTTAGAGGGCATCCTTATTTTTTATCATTAGTCAATATTAATTATCTTGGTTTAGTAATACTGAATCATTTTTTTTTGTAAGATACACTTCAAAAAAAAAAGGCTATCACCGATATGGTGACAGCCTAATTAATTAAGCTAAAATTTTATCGGTAAAATTATACCCATCCTCTCATTTTGCTTGCTTCGGCAACTCTTGAAACAGATATCATATAAGCAGCGTCTCTCATATAAATTTTTCTAGTACGTGCAAGATCAGATACAGCATGATATGCCTGTGTCATTTTCATATCCAATTTTTCTAAAACTTCTTCTTTTGACCAGAAGTAATTCATATTACATTGAACTTGTTCGAAGTATGAGCATGTTACACCTCCAGCATTTGCCAAGAAATCAGGAATCAACCAAATACCTTTTTCTTTAATCACTTTGTCAGCGTCAGGAGTTGTAGGTCCGTTTGCACCTTCTGCGATTAATTTAACTGAAGGTTTGATTAAGTGAACATTGTCGGCATTTATTTGGTTTTCTAAAGCAGCAGGAACCAAAATATCAACATCTTGTTCTATCCAAGCATTACCTGGCAGAATTTCATATCCAAGTTCTTTAGCTTTATTCTGGTCAATTTCGCCAAACTTGTTAGTAATAGAAGTTAATTCTTTTAAACTAACACCAGTATTTTTCTTATATGTGAATGCTTTCTTTTCTTTGTTATCCCAACTTGCCACTGCTAATACAAGTCCACCATATTCAATATATTTTTCAATAGCATAATGACTTACATTACCAAAACCTTGAAAAGAAGCTTTTGTATTTTTAACGTCTATACCTAATTCTTTTAATGCTTCTCTTACTGTGTACATTACACCATAACCAGTGGCTTCAGTTCTACCTAATGAACCGCCCAACCCAAGTGGTTTACCAGTAATAAATCCAGGTGATTTTTCCCCAACGATTTTTTCGTATTCATCAAGAATCCAGACCATGTGCTGACCATTGGTCATTACATCTGGTGCAGGAACATCTTGTAATGGACCAACCATTCTTACAACCTGACGTAACCAGCCACGGCAGATTGCTTCTTGCTCTCTTAGTGATAAGTTACGTGGATCGCAAATAACTCCACCTTTACCGCCACCTAATGGAATATCCACTACTGCGGTTTTCCAAGTCATCCACATCGACAGTGCTTTTACTGTATCAATAGTTTCTTGGGGATGAAATCTGATACCACCCTTTGCAGGACCACGAGCATCGTTGTGTTGACAACGATAGCCACGAAATACTTTATAAGAGCCATCATCCATTCTAACTGGTATATTAAAATGTAATTCACGATCAACATTTCTTAATAGATCGCGAGTTGCCTGATCGAGTTCAAGATTTTCGGCTATAGCATCAAATTGTTGTTGAGCCATTTTGAACGGATTGAATGAACCTTCTGACATAATTTTCCTCTAAAATTTAGTTTTATAATTTTATGGGATTTTTTTTCCCATTTATTTTATTTTATAATTATAATGTTAGTAAAAGTAACTAATTTTGTGAAAATAAAAAAGATATTTTGTTATTTTTTAACATTTTTTTTCATTATTATGTATTTTTTATCACATAATATTACTTTTTGCTCTAAATTGGATAAATATCCTTATTTTTAATATTATTTTTTTTATAAATAGTTATATATATATATGAGTAATAGTGAAATCTTAGATAAATTTAACGAGCCTCAAACAAAGGAATTGATTTGTTTATTTCAAATTGAGGAGTTAATCAGCCAAAGCAATAACAAGCTACCCCTAATAATCAATGAGGTGATTAACTTGATACCAAAAGTTTTTGAGAACATTTTACAATTAACAATCAAAATTCAAATCAATGATACTATTTTTCAACCAGGTGACGTGAATTTCAATGATTTAGAATTACTTGCTTCCAAAAAGATTACATATTTTAACAATATTTATGGTGAATTATCAATTTTTTCTAATAAAAGTCAAGAAGATTTTGCTTATTTATTTCATGATAGTGATGATATTTTTATTAATACAATTGTCGATAGATTAGCTAATTATCTCTTTTATTACAACCTTCAAAATCTTTTTGAGGAATTACAGAAAGAACATTCCTCGATAAACTCCAATAAAAAGTCTGAATGGGATATTGTATTGGATATCATAAGGAAAACTGACCAGAATTTATACTCAATTTTATCAAGAAAAATGCTTAATCATCTATTTACAAAGGGCGTAAAAGAATCTCAGGACCTTTTTATTAGAATGGGCTCAAGTATGGATTTTGATAATAATAACACATTTTCCAATCGACCAAGTAAGAAAACTGTAATGATGCAATCATTTAAGTTTGGTATTGAAATCTTCGAAATTGCAGCACGGTATTTTAGTGATGAGGATATAATGAGTAGGGTTCAAAAATGGATTCATGAAGAAAAATCTCATTACATGGTTAAATTGTTAGCAAATGCCAATGCAAGTATGAATGATATAAGTGATGCTATCAGAAAATATCATCAAATAAACCCCGATTACGACAGTAGTAGTACTCCTACTGGGCTCGGTATTATCGTAGCACTTATTAGAAGGTTCCTAACTGACTCCTTAGAATTTATAGATATAGCAAAATCTTATTGCGACGTAGAAGACTTTTACAGTATTTTACAGAAGACTATATTTCCCCCAGAAAGTCATGGTAAATTGGGTGGAAAAGGTTCAGGTTTATTTATTGCCAGAAAAATCATTGAAAAATCCACGGAATATAGCAATACCTTGGCTAAAGTTAAATTCCCAAAAACTTGGTATATGACTTCCGATG
>CAYUZZ010000100.1:0-7493 GCA_964449505.1 uncultured Hyphomicrobiales bacterium
CGTGCTCTCCTGAAATTATATTTATAGTATTTTGTTGATAAATTTTGATTGTTCCATTTACAATAAAATAAGCCAAAAGCGTCGTTAGTTCCGTAGTTCCGTAGTTCCGTAGTTCCGTTTTTACAGTTTTCAATATGCAATTAAATAAAATCAAGTCATTCTTCTATAAATGTAAATAATGGACACCCCAATTTACAAAAAATATTAATACCACGCAAGTGGAAAAAATAAAATTTTATTCCCGTTCATTGATTACAAGTATTATCCCTAATTTTGTGTTATAATTCTACTTTTGAATTATTATCTTATGGTACTCGGTTTGTCCATTTTCAAGTATAAATTCTATATAATATAATCCTTGGGCAATACTTTCCTTTGATTGGCTTTTCAAATTTAATTCTATAAAATCTTTATTTGGGTTAGGGTCAATTTTAAATGAATTTATATTGTTGCCCTCCAAATCGTATAAGCTAATACTTTTTAATTTTTTTGTAGCTGGTAATGCAATTTTAATTTGCCCATTGCTTGGATTTGGTGCTATTACTATTTGTGTATTAAACTCTGAAGGATATGCAATTGTTTCAGAAAAGCTACCCAGACTATAATTGAAATATGACCCTGAAGGAACATTTTCAAGTCTTACGGCACGAATCATATAGATATTATTTCCTAAATTTGGGCTACGATCAACGAAGTTTTTCTCGTAAAAGTCACTGGTACTAATTTTTTCAAATACTCCACTAATTTTATTAGAACGATATACTGTGAATGTAACATTTTTGTTTTCGGGATAATCCCATGTAACCCTAATCCCGTCAGCGTTCAAATAGGTTTTCACATTGGAAGGTTTCTCAAAATAATGTAACCTTAGTGTTGGATCGCCCATTAGTGCAATATGGTTGGTTCTGCGTGCAAAAGGGCTTACGGCAGTATATACTTCAGGATATACATTTTGTGTTAGTCGGGCAGAGAATCCAATATGCTTACCAAATGCCATTTGGTGAAAAAACCAATGAGGTCTGCCTGACCATACACATGTAAAGCCATAGGGGTTGGCACCAAGCACACTTCTCATAACATTATTCTGGCTATCCCAATCACCGTGATAAGAACCAAATACCATTACAAAACCTGCATTGAATGGCATAGAAGCCAATTCTTCGCTATAAAGAGCTTCGTGGGCTGCCAGATAATTACCCGGACCACATCCATAATACCAAAGATAATCCTTTTCTTGAAGAATGTAACGGTCGCTAAGATAATTTACACTATCAGCACCAACTATCGAATAGAAATTAGTCCAGCCCGAAGCGGCAAACCCCTCTTTGTAGTTTGGTCCAAAATTATCAATTATAGCACCGCGGCGGCTAAGTTCGATTTCAGCATTTTTAAATTTAGAAATCTTTTTCAAATAATTTTTTATCAATTCAATTTCATCCTGTTGGAAATATAGCAAATCATACAAGTCAATTCTACCTGTTTCAAGTTCCAAATCAGATGGGTACATCAGTTGGTCGAACTTACCGTCATTGGGAAGATTTTCTATTCTAAGGTCATCAACTTTATATCTATTTGTGAGTGTATCAGTCCATTTACCATCTACATCAGCGTAAAATGGGTCGGTGGGCCAAGCTCCATAATGGTCTTCGTGACCGTCCATGGCAAAGTCGCCCGAGTATGGTACTGCAACTCTGCCCAGCAATACCAAAGTTTTAATATCATTATTAAGCGAATATAATTGTTTAATCAGATTTTTAGTGATTTGCACTTTTTCCCTATCGAATTTTTCGGCACGAGGAACAAGGTAAGATATTACCTGCCATCCATCTGCAATAATATCCCTCTTGTACTGTTCTATTTCATCTTTTAGGGGCAGTGCAATTGTACTGTCAATGAGCAATAACAAAGTTCCTTTATTTGATTCTGTGTTAATTTTAATTCCCACTGAAATATATCCGTAGGCATAGTATTTTACAGCATCTTTTTCGATTTTATATTCTATTTCACGATTTTCAATGATAGTATCGGTAAATGACAATTGAGTTTTAGGCAATTTTGCAATATAATCACCAAATATAGAATCGGAGGTATTCTTGCGGTAAACGAAGAAATTGTAGGTATTAGTATCTGCTTCCCAACTTAAGTTGACTTTATGGTTGATTGTGTCAATCACACATCTTATATTGATACCATAATCCTTGACAGATTGGGCATTAGTGCATATTTGCATTACTAAAAATAAAATTAACAGGTTTATCTTTTCTTTCATTCTAATTTCAGTGATTATAATTTAGTTATTCACGGAAAGAAAGCAATATTAATTTAAATTACAATACACTGATTCACTTTGGTGGTTTTCGATTTATAAAATTCTTCTTTTAACTCATCAATGTCGAATTGCAATAGTGCAATGTCTTGGATTATTTTTTATTTTGTTGGGTTAACCTGCTGATAGATGGTCTATCAGTATTTTGCTTCCCAGTGCAATTAATATTATCCCACCAACTATTTCCATTTTATTCCCGAAACGATAACCGATTTTTTTCCCAAACAAAATTCCAAGCATAGACACAATATAGGTTACCAAACCAATTATCAAAGATGTAAGTAAAATATTAATATTGGTAAATGCAAAGCTAATCCCCACAACAAATGCATCTATACTTGTCGCAATTGCCATGCTTAGCAATATAGATAATTTTAGTTGTATAAAGCTCTTTTCATTTTTTTTGCGGATGTTACTTTCATATATCATCTTAATACCTAATATTAGTAAGAGTCCAAAAGCAATCCAATGGTCATATATCTTTATTAATTCTTCTATTTGTTTGCCTGCAAACCACCCAAGAAATGGCATTAATGCTTGGAAGAAGGCGAGTACAAGTGCTATTGGCACTGCTTGCCACAGAAGTATATTAATATTACTAATGCCAGTGGATACCGACACCGCAAATGTATCAAATGATAGAACTATTGCTATTATAAATATTGTTATTATATCCATGTTATCCATTTTGAATTTAGTTTTCTCAATTATTGAGCCAATTTTACTTTACAGAGTAAAAAAATGCCTCTGGTTTAATCCAAAGGCATTTCTAATATATTTAATATCAAAAAAATGCGTTTTATTTGTTTATAATGAATTGTATCTGTTTTGTTTTTGATTCCATCTCGGTAATGATAAAATACTTCCCATTTTCAAGATTTAAATTGCTTAGATTAATAATGTGCATTCCATTTATAACTGCTCCAGAATAAAGAATATTACGCACATTTCCAAGAATATCAACTATTGTAACAGTAATATTTTTGTCAGTTACCCCCTTATAATCGTATGCAAAAACCCCGTTCGAATTAATTACACTTGGGCTAACACTTAGCGTCAATTCATTATCTATAGTGTTGTCTTCAACAGAGGTAGTTGCTTCTCCTATACCTGTAATTGGAATATTGATTATACCGTTTATGGGGTCATTGGAAACTAATTTAAGTGAAAGGTCATAGGTTTTTGTACTTGCAGGTTTAAATCTCATAATCATTTCGTGAGTTTCGTTTGGTTGTAATGTTGGAACCACTTCGGTGCCATTAACAAATGAATATTGAGCTTTACTTTCGCCACCACCTTCTAATTTTACTTGAAATATTGTAAGCTCATTTTGTCCAGTATTCGATATTCTAAGGTTAAAATCAGTGCTGTCACCAACATATACTTTTCCAAAATCAATATCGGTAGAAGAAAGTGTAATACCGGAGTTTGTATTTCTGGCAACACCTTTTGCCACTAATTCGAATGATGCTTTTCCCTCTGCATTCAAGGCATTAGATTCAACAATTATTTTGCCGTTGTATTTACCTCCATTAGAATCAAGTGGTGTAAATCTGGCTACAAAATAATATGTTTCACCAGCTTTTATAGTAATAGGCAATTTCATTGTTTTAGGGAATGAAAAGAATTTGTTGGCATCATTTTCAAATTCAAGTTTTTCGATGATCAAATCTTGGTCGCCAGAGCTAACAATTGCAAGGTTTTTATCAGAATACATAGTGTATTGGACGCTACCAAAATTAATTGGCAAGTCAGTTACCTGAATTTTAGGACCGTGTTCCACCTGGTCGCCACCAATACCATAAAGTTCAATGGTAAGTGTACCGTTAACAGCATCTGATTTTATATCTATTGCATCGGTATAGGTAGTTGGTGATTTTGGTGTGAATTCCACATTCATATACTGAATTTCTAATGGTTCCAAACTAACTGCACCGCCACCATCAATAATAGTAAAAATACCGGGTGCATCAATTTCAGCAACTTCAGTAGAAACTACATTCATTGTTGTTCTGCCAAAATTCTGGTAAGCAATAGATTTGTAACCTTTGTAACCGGGTTCAACTTTAGCAAAATTTACTTGCATATTTTCAGCAAGAATGTACTTTTCAGGTCTTGGATAATCTCTTGTTCCCCACTCGATTCCCCCAATTAGTGCTTCAGTATAATGAAGTGTATGCCAAGTATTAGCTATATCGAAATTGGTAGTCCATAGGGCGACGCGTGCACTACCTTCTTCACGACGAACACCTGTGTACATTTCAAATTCTTTTTTATCCAAGGAATCATTAAATACCACACTAACTTGGTCAAAAGGAATTGCTTTTGTACCTGGTCTCATTTTGAAGACATCAATACTTGTGTAATATCTAATAGGTGGTCTAAAGCCTTCGTTATTTAAATTATACTGCTGATTAATTACCTTGTCGAAACCTTTGGCAACGGGGTCACCTTCCTTGCCGTCAATATATCCACCGAAAATAGTATTACCACTCATAAATGCTAATCTGCCACTTTGAATATATTTGTTGCTGATAGGATAATCAATGCCCATAAAGTCCTGAAGGAATGTTTTCACTTTAGGATCGGCACCGGGAGCAAAGCCATTATAGAGAATAGCATTACCAATTATCAAAACAGTTTTGCCAGCATCAATCATTTGTAAAATTTTATCAATTACTTTCACTCCGCCTACCGTTGCATCTAATCCAAGCGTTGTGCCCATTGGAAATACAGCAACGTCGTATTCGGTAATATCACGTTTGTTGAAAGTATAGGCACCAAAAGGAGCACGCTCGCAATAGGGTCCATATATAACATCAGTTTGCATTGGATCCCAATAACAAAGGTCAATCAAATTTGTAATCTGTACGTCGCCAGCCATCTGGTCTTCCAAATTATCGAATATTATATAGTATTTTGTTTTTTGCTGCGATAGTACTGGAATAGTAAATGCCGCAAGTACAAAGCACATTAATAATATGGAAAAAATTAGTTTATTTTTCATTTCATTAAGACTCCTTCAAAATTATAAAAATTATCAATTATTACTTTCATTTAGTATTAACAATTAAGAGCAAAAAAAATTACATAAAATTTATTAAAAAACAGCCGGAACACAAAAATGCCCGGCTGATATTTAGGATTATTTTAAATAATTAATATTTATTTAATAATAACAACCGGAATATTATTCACTTCACCATCAACTAATACACTTAAGAAATAAGCACCTGCAGGATAATTTGCAGAGTTTAAATTAATTGAATAAGTGCCGTTACTTGCTACACCATTGTATAATTCTGCAACAACATTACCCTGAGAGTTCACTAAAGACAAAGTTAAATTAACTGGTAAGTCATTATTGATTTCGTAGTTAATGGCAGATACCGAATTAACTGGATTAGGATAAACATTAAGGAAGAATTTACTTCCAATTTCGCCTACGTGGGTTTCGACATCACCAATGCCTTGCATATTAATTTGTATATCAGGAGTATTGTTGGCATTTGATTGCACTCTTAATTTAGCAGTATAATTTTTCTTTGCTTTGGGTGCAAATTCTACTTCTACATTCAATACTTGCTTTGGAGCCAATTTAGTAACATTATCGCCGGCAGTAATTGTAAAGACACTTGCAGCATCATTTTCTATCATGATAGAATTCAAAAATAAGTCTTGGTCTCCATCATTAGAAATTGTAAAGCTCTTATTAGTCTTCTGATTTACATAAGTAGTACCAAAATCCAATGCGGTGGCAGTAACAGCAATTTTTGGTCCTACTGCAGCAGATGTCATAAACCAGTCCATAATTTTAGTATAAAGAGCAATAGCACTATTAATGTCGTAACTGCCAAATGGTGCAGTCATAAAAACTAATTTTGAACCATTGGTTTCTTCAAATCTAACACCGCAAATTTTTGCAGGGTCGTTATCCATGTATAGGAATGGAATCGCTTTGGAGTTGTTCTCTAATTGCAGAACATCTGTTTGCCAAGTATAAAAACTAACAGAATACTGATGGTTGTTGCATGATAAGTTCAGACCGTTGCTAATAGGGTCGTTTGCAGTACCCTGAACCTTGAATGAAACTAATTTATTGTTCACTACTCTTGGTATTGTTTGGCTGGAACTTACTCCAATAAAACTTTGGAAGAAACTCTTGCCAGCAACATAATCAGGAGTTTGGAAAGTATTGTAAGTTTCGTACTCTGCCGCAATCATTACATCTTTACCAGCATTCATTGCGTCTTTTATGTAATTTCTCATTGCAGCACTTTGTGTATAATTACTACCCAATAAACCTTTTGCCTGAGCAACCCCATTAATGTCGAAATCAAAAATTAATACTTCGAAATTATCGGCAGGATATGCAACCAATGCCTCAATATCCAAGCCGGGTACAAAAGCAACACCTGTCTTATAAGCTGCTGAATTCAATGCACATGTTTGCAAGTAATTGCCATGAGCACATGTACCTGTCATATAAATGTATTTTGCAGTTTTACTAAGTGCATATACAGCACCAGATTTAAATATTGGCAATTCGTTTGGCGATAAGTCAATAGGAAATACATCTACTTGAATACTTCCATAAGCTATAGTAGAGCCAGCATTGATGGTAACATTTACATCTACTGTACCACCAGCAGGGATTTCAACTTCACTTTTGTCCAAAGTCATGTTCCAGTCAGCTGGAATGAAATCTTTATTGGCAAGTAGGCCTGCTTTAACCATTTTGTTATTTGGGTTTTGAACTTTTATAACTCTGTTCTGTGATTTGCCAGCCTCTACAAAACCATGTTTTTGACTTGCATTAACATTGATGTTTAAAGAAACTTTGGGCATATTCTCAACCTGACTCAAATCAGGCATTTCAGATTTTCCTGCCTGAAGAACTTCTTTAGTTGCATCATCTTGCACAAAAGCAACAACATATACAAATTGTTTGAATAATTCCGGACTCATTTCGTAAGTGTAATCAAAATCTTTTGATTCGCCAGCAGTAAGAGTTATAGACTGGCCACTTGCATTAGGGAACATTTCCCTAACAACATAATAAAAGTTCTTCTCACCATTTGTTCCAGCACTCTCGTAATAGTGATAACCCTCAACCAAAGCAATTCTCAAAATTTTATTTGATAAGGCTGTGGATGATGTAACTGTA
>CAYUZZ010000101.1:0-7343 GCA_964449505.1 uncultured Hyphomicrobiales bacterium
AGCTATCTTTATATCTATTAAGATAATGATGATAATCAGTTGGATAAACAAAATAAAAGTCTTCCTTTGCAACAATATTGTTAACAGTAATACCCTGGGACGGTAGCCTAAATTCTTCTAATTTTTGGATTTGCATTGCATGTTTGGGTTCCGCTTTCACATTCCTACCAAATTTATATCTTAAATTAGTAGAAGTATCCCTATCACCAAGAACCTTAACGCCTCTCATACACCTTATAGAACCGTGGTCGGTGGTAAGAACAATATTAATATCCTTATATTCAGACAAAGTTTTGAGCATTCCATAAAGATTTGAATGTCTAAACCAAGATCTTGTAAGTGAGCGATAAGCAGACTCGTCAGGGGCTATCTCTTTTAAAATTGCATAGTCAGACCTGGAGTGGGCAATCATATCGACAGCATTGATAACAATTGCATTTAATTGATTATTAGTATAATTTTGAATTTCTTTTTCGATTTTATTTCCATAGTCAGTATCAAAAATCTTAACATAATTAACTTTATTTTTAAGATTGATTTTTCTTCTTTCTAACCAAGTTTCCAGTAATTCCTTTTCGAAAGCATTTAATTTATGCTCTTCGCTATTAACATCAGGAACCCAGTACTGTGGGTAATGTTTTTTAATGTCAACCGGGAATAATCCAGCAAACAAAGCATTACGGGCAAATTGAGTTGCCGTAGGCAATATAGCAGAATAGAATTCAGTTTTAAATGTATAATACGGATTTAAGATACTCTGCATCATCAACCATTGATCGTACCTTAAGCAATCAATAACAAATAAAAAAGTAGGTTTATTATTTTTGATTAAAGGTGCAAAATGTTTGTCCAAAACGTGGGGGGACAAAACTGGATCGGCTTCATCAAACCTATACTTTACCCAATATGTATAATTTTCCTCAACAAATTTAGAAAAGCCTGCATTCGCAATTCTAAATTGTTCCTGCAAAGTATCACGTAAAGATAAGTTTGGGAATCTATCTAATTCAACAGACCATTTTACTAATTTTTGGTACAAATCTACCCAATCTTGCCAATCCATTCTTCCCATCAATCTTTGAGTAATTTCATTAAAACCTTGCAAGTAGTTTTGAGTAAACTTTTCTTCTTCGATGCGTGATGATTCAAGAAACTTTTTAACGGCTAAAAGAATTTGTGCAGGATTTACAGGTTTAGTAAGGTAGTCATCTATTTTATTGCCAATAGCTTCCTCCATCAAACTCTCGGCTTCGTTTTTAGTAACCATAACAACAGGTGTAACAGGATCTAAATCCTTCAAGCGAAGCAGAGTTTCCAAACCACTTATGCCCACCATACTTTCATCAAGAAAGATAAGACTATAGTGGCTATGTCTAACTTTTTCCAAAGCATCTTCGCCATTGGTTGCAGTATCGACTTCATATCCCCTTTGATTTAATAGAATTATGTGTGGTCTAAGTAATTCTATCTCGTCGTCAACCCAAAGGATTTTAGACTTTGGCTTATCCATGGTATTTGCTCCTAATTAAAATAACAAAATAAAGTTAATCTATAAAAAGTAGCAAACAACATATAAAGCCATTTATTTTTAAACATATATAGATTCGACGTAATAAAGTTATATTATTGCAGAAAGCAACATTAAAACTAAATTCTGTATATATATAATCGTCATTAAAAAAAAATGAGGCAAGAAAATGAATTTTCAAAAGTTTACTTTGAAATCGCAAGAAGCAATTCAAACTGCACAGGAAATTGCTAATGCATATAATAATCAATCAATAGAACCCTTGCATCTGTTTGCTGCATTGATGCAAGATAGCAGTAGTTTGGCAACTGATATTTTACAAAAGATTGGCACTGATATTAATATTATTAAAATACAAATTAACGGTGAATTAACTAAACTGCCCAAAATTACTGACAATATCGCTGCAAATCAATATCTTTCCACCAAGTTGATAGATATATTAAATTCTGCTTTGAAAGAAGCGGATATGATGAAAGATAAATTTGTAAGTATTGAACACTTGCTAATAGCACTTGCCAACTCTAAGGGTAGTATTACTAATTTACTTGCCAACCAAGGAGTAAATAAAAATTCTATATTAATGGTTTTGCAATCATTTAGAGGCAACCAAAGCGTAAACGACCAAAATCCTGAAGACAAATATCAGGTTCTTGCAAAATTCGGAAGATTTATGAACGAAGAGGCATCAAAGGGAAAATTGGACCCTGTGATAGGAAGGGAAGATGAAATACGGAGGGTTTTACAAGTTTTGTCAAGAAGAACCAAAAACAATCCTGTATTAATTGGTGAGCCGGGAGTTGGTAAAACCGCTATTATTGAAGGTATAGCACAGAGGATTGAAAATGGGGATATTCCCGACAATCTAATTAACAAACAAATAGTTGCCTTAGATATGGCAACTATACTCTCTGGAACTACTTTCCGCGGTCAATTCGAAGAGAGACTTAAAGCGATTTTAAAAGAAATAATAGACTCTGATGGGCAAATACTTTTATTTATTGATGAAATTCATACACTTATAGGAGCTGGTGCAAGTGGTGCCGGTAATATTGACGCTGCAAATATTCTCAAACCAGCACTTGCAAGGGGTGAATTGCATTGTATCGGTGCAACCACTTTAGTGGAATACCAGAAATTTATTGAAAAAGATGCTGCTTTGGAAAGAAGATTTCAAAAAGTTTTCATAGACCAACCTAATGTAACAGATACTATATCAATTTTACGCGGTTTAAAGGAAAAATATGAAATTCATCATGGTGTCAGAATAACTGATTCCGCTATAGTTGCAGCGGCAGAGCTTTCCAACAGGTATATTTCTGATAGATTCTTACCTGACAAAGCGATTGATTTAATTGATGAGGCAGCATCTAAACTTCGAATTGAGATAGCTTCAATGCCCGAGGAAATAGATTCAATTGAAAGAAAAATTAGACAATTAGAAATTGAAAGACAAGCGTTAATTGGGGAATTAACTAAAAAATAATATTTTTTTGAGCTATAATTATTTAATTTTGCAGAATAATCAAACATTTATAATTTTTGAAATTTGAATACAAATAAGATTAATAAACTAAAAAAATATGCCGCACCGACGTTATTAATATGCGGTTTATTTTTTTTTATAATCGTACCAATATTTTCAGAGGAATTCAATCAGAATGCAAATAGGACTGCAAATGAAGATAGCCTTAATTTAAAAAATCAACTTATGTATGGGCTGAATAAACAGCAGAATATATATAATTATTTGTTCAATCTTAATTACCACAATGATAACGACATTCTTAATTATGAAATTAATCAAAACTATACTGGCAACACATTGATTAGTGCCCAGACCTTTAGCAAAGATGAAGAACTATTATCGTTTTTATTAGACAAACCATTGAAATATAACATAAGTATCAATTCAGAAACTAACTATCTGTTAATTTCTTACCCGGGAAGTTTGGAACTGACAAATGTAGAAAGAATCAATACTCAGATGGGACTTTCCTTCGATAATAAAAAAAATATCTCAGCTAATTTCCTAATAGGACCAGAAACAAATTCACAAATAGGATATGTTTCCAGTGGTTTTGTTAGCAAGTTTAATTCCGAATTATCCAATTTTCAACTTGAAGGAATTAATTTTGATGTAAATGCTAAAGGGGAGATGTTAACTCTTGATAACTCACGAGAAAACAAAGAATTATGGTTTAAAAGTGTCTTATTCAAGGATTTCACTGCCAACGAAAATATCTTTGTTGATTTTAATTATAGATTACTTGATAGATTTAATCTTATAAAAAGGGATTCTATATATCTGTTAAGTAATATATTAGATTTTGGTTATTCGGTTGAAAGAAGATATAATAACAATGTATTTGGTTCTATGATAATGAATTTGGTATTTTTTGATATTTTAAAAGGTTTATTAAATTTCCAATTTGACAACAACAGTGTTATCAAAGAATATAACCAATATGTGGTAAACGACGCCAAAACAGGTATTTCTCAATCGAGGCATTTCCAAAAATATCTAATTGAAAGCAAGCTGTTGCTTACAATGAAGAAATATGAACAGGTATTTGGTATTTCATTTTTTAGTGAAGCTGATGAAAATAATTCTCTAAATAAAAGTGGAGTTTCAGCAAACGATTTTGAACGATTTAAAAACCTTTCTTTCGATCTTAATATGGAGCAAAATATTTTAAAATTATACGGAATAAGCAAGTTTAAAATAAATATCTCAGATTCCATCGAGGCAAGGTACTCTGCATCTATCACTAAGTTTGATACACCAAGCCCCAGAAATAACTCAGATAGAGACGAATTAACGTCTATTTTCAATCTGACATATATTAGAAAATTGAGTAATTATCTCAAGTTTTCTCTTTTATCGGAAGTGCAGCTTTATCATTTAGTAAATTTAAAATCTGAACTAAGTGGTTCAAATTATTGGATGAGAACAATAAGGCTTGCTCCTGCTTTTGTATTTAAAACAAAACAATTTTTTATGCGTCCAAATTTTAGTATTTTGGCTAACTATGTTATTTATGATTTTGAAGATACTAAACAGAATGTAAAAAGTTATAGCTTACGACAATTAAGCTACAATGATTCAATAAGTTACAGGATTTTTAGAAATTACTATTTGAATACGAAAATTGACATAATATACAAAGAAACAGGAATTTTATATTGGCAACAATTTGAGGAAGTTCCTTTAAATGGTAATTTAAGATTTTTTTCGAGATTTTTTATTACTAACTCAAGCGAATATTATGATGTTTCAACTGGTTTAAGATATTATAATTTATCGCAAGATAATTTTGCAAACGGTTTAGGCATTCAATATGAAAATTCATCATTTGGTCCTGAAGTATCTATTAAATTGAAATTTTCAGAAAGTAATTTTATTACTTTTACTGGTTGGTACGAATTTCAATATGTTAATGGTGTATATGCTAACCAAATACCTAATTTTTTCCTTAAATCATCTATTTTATTGTGAGTTAAAAAATGCAAAAATGGATATTCGAATCAGAAAACTTTTTTAAAAGTGAAAGAAATACTATCTTATTGATTGAACCTATTTTAAGTAAATTAAAAAGTGATCTTTCCATTCCTGATGAATCTTTCTACAATATTATGATAGCTGCAACAGAAGCTGTTAACAATGCTGTTACTCATGGTAACAAACTCAATCCTGAAAAAATCGTGGAATTTACGGTTAAAGCAAATAAACAATCCATTATTGTAAGAGTTAGTGACCAAGGTGAGGGGTTTAATCCAGAAAATGTAGCCGACTGCCTCGAACCTGAGAATTTGCTTAAATCGAGTGGCAGAGGTGTGTTTATTATCAAGGAGTTAATGGACGATGTATTTATCACATCTGATAATCAGGGAACTTTAATCGAAATGACTTATATGTTCAGATAATTATGGGTACAACCTAAATGTTTCCCATTCAGCATCTTTTTTTATAAATTTTATCCTATCATGCAAGCGACTTTCCCGTCCTTGCCAGAATTCGAAGCTTTCTGGGAAAAGTTTGTAACCACCCCAAAAATCTGGCAAAGGAACATCATTTTTATATTTCAACATTAACAATGAGGCTTGCTTTAAAAGAGTAAATCTACTTTTCAATAAATGACTCTGATTTGATGCCCAAGCCCCGATCCTGCTTGTGTAAGGTCTTGATTTAAAATAGTTTTCTGATTCTTCTTTTGAAATTCTCTCCACTTTACCTTCAATTCTAATTTGCCTTTCGAATTTATCCCAAAAAAACAGCATGGAGGCATATTGATTGTTTAATAACTCACTTCCCTTTTGGGAATTATAATTTGAAAAAAATAACATCCCTTCATTATCGAATCCTTTTAATAAAAGAACTCTCGAAGATGGTTTTTGCTGGTTGGATACGGTAGAAAGCACAAATGCTGTGGGTTCGAGAAACGAGTCGTTGACTGCTTCATCAAGCCATAGTTTAAATTGTTCAAATGGATTTTTGTTAATAGATTTTTCGTCAAGTTTGAACTGCTTATAATCTCTTCTAATCTGTGATACGTCTTTCATTATTTATTTGTATAATTTTAAAAAATGAAAGACGTTTATCACAAAAAATCTTATTTTGATATAACCACTTTTTTAATTGTTAGCAGGTTTCCCTTTTTCATTTTAACGAAAAACAGCCCACTTGATAAATTGTCGATAGAAATAAGTTGATTTTTATTACAATTAAGAGTAGCATATACAGTAGTTCCCATAACATCAATTAATTCCAACTTCTCAAAACCCATTTCTGAATTAATGGATAATAGATTGCCATATTGATAAATTTCAATGAGATTATCGTCTATAAATTCATTTACGGAAATTGTACTCTCTGTGGTAAAAGAATAAATTGAAGTCCATTCTCCATATCCATTTGAATTCATACCGCGAATCCTCCAGTAATAAATTGTTAGGGGCTTCAACATATCAATAGGGATTTGATATTTAGTTTGATTGATTTCAGGTTCGTTCAAAAGATATTCTATATCAAATATGGGCTTTCTATTTATTTGTACATGATAGCTTTGTGCACCCTCAATTATACTCCATTCAAGTAGTGGTTCTATTGGTACATTTTCTGCTTTATCGCTAGGATAAATAATTTGTGGTGCAGCCATGGCAACTCCTGTATTAAATGTCCACGCAGGACTCCAATCACTATTTCCAGAACCATTCTTTGCCTGAACTCTCCAAAAATAATTAGTATTTGTTTGCAAAGGTCCCAATGGAATTTCAACAAAATTATTGATGATTCCAGATTTTGAATATTTAACATTAAATGCAGTAAATCCCTTGTCTAATGATATCTGAACCATATAATTATCTGTGCCATTGACTTTATCCCATGTTAATTTTGGTACAATAGTATTAATAGTAGATTTATCAGTTGGTAAAGCAAGAGTAGGTTGGTTAGGTTTAGCAGCTGAAGTTGTAAACTCCCATATATCTGACCAATCGCTAAATCCAGTGTCATTGCCAGCTGATACTCTCCAATAATAAGTTTTTCCAAAGACCAAATTACTAACATCATAGCCATTAGAGTAGTGCTTTTCAACATTGTAGATAGGGTTACTCATCAACTTGTTATCTGCCAGTTGAAAATTGTAATAGGCAGCATTCTGCGTAGCTTCCCAACCAATAGATGCATTTGATTTGATATTGGTTGCATAGTTCTCGGGTGAAATTAATAAAGGAGTAGCTGGTTTCTGGTTATGATTAACATTTGTCAGTTTGAACCAGTATGAATAATTTTTAGAGATACCATTTACAATTA
>CAYUZZ010000102.1:0-7280 GCA_964449505.1 uncultured Hyphomicrobiales bacterium
CATAGGCATATTGTTAAACATCATGGCGATGTTTATTCAAGAACTCAGTTAAGGAGAGAAGAAATAAGGCAATCGATCAACTATATTATGCAAATGTTATCAGATGTTTCTGATTTGGGATATTGTCCGAAAATTGAATTAACTCCCAAACCTAATTCCTTCTCGATTTCATTAGTCGAAGGTTGGAGAGGTGAAATTTGTCATTGTGCAATCACCGATGAAAATGGCGAACTACTGCACTACAAGATAAAAGATCCTTCTTTTCATAATTGGACAGCTATGGAGCTTGCCACCCGCCAAAATGAAATATCTGATTTCCCGATTTGCAACAAAAGTTTCAATTTATCATATTGTGGTTTTGATTTATAGGTTAAAATTATGTTCAAAGAATTAAGAATATTATACCATCAGGGAAAACAATTTATACCCAATCTCCAAAACGTTCAACTCAAGGCTCCGTTTCGCGGTAAACCCATAATTTCAAATATCAAAATAAACGAAAATAAACTGATTTCAATATGTCCACTTGGAGCAATTGAAGTCAATCCAGTTAGGATTGATCTTGGCAAATGTAATTTTTGTGGAGAATGTAGCCTCCAATTCCCAGATAAAATTAAGTTTACTCAAGATTTTCACTTATCCACTACCAAACGCCAAGATCTGATAATATATGAAGGGGATGTAAAACCTATTTATTTTGATGATGAAGCTGTTAGACAAGAGATATTATCTTTGTTTGGAGGTTCACTAAAACTTCGACAAGTATCGGCAGGCGGTGACAATAGTTCCGAATTAGAATTGAATGCTACCAATAATGTTAATTTTGATATGGGAAGGTATGGAATTGAATTTGTAGCTTCGCCAAGGCATGCAGATGGAATTGTAATCACTGGACCCATCACAAAAAATATGTCTGAAGCACTTCAAATATGTTATGATGCTATCCCCAATCCCAAAATTATAATATTATGTGGAGTCGATGCCATTAGTGGTGGGATATTTGCCGACTCGCCTGATATCAATAGAGAATTTGTTGAAAAATATAAAATTGATTTATACATAGCTGGCAACCCACCACATCCACTAACATTTATTAATGGAATATTAAAATTGTTGAAAATTGGGTAATCAATTGAAATCTATACTATTTTAGCAAATGTTAAATCATCTTCTGAATCAATTATTTTCACATTAATAAATGTTTTTGTTAGTTCTTCGGATTCATTAAACTGAACTCTTACGTAATTTTCCGACCAACTCTTCCAAGTATTATTCTCCTTATTGAAAGATTCTGGTATCACAGTTAGAATTTTACCTACTTGCGAATTATAAAATGATTTTTTCTTTAAATCTGACAAATCACGTAAATTATTGGTTCTTCTTTTTCTTAAATTTACCGGTACTGGGTCGGGATAATTTACTGCAGGGGTATTATCCCTTTCTGAATACGTAAAAACATGCATATATGAAATGGGAACCAATTCCAAAAGACGATAAGTTTCATCGAAGTGAATATCACTTTCACCCGGAAAACCAACAATCACGTCAACTCCAATGCCACAATTTGGGATTTTATCCTTAATTTTAAATACTAAATCACGATAATACTCAGCTTTGTACCGTCTTTTCATTTTTCTTAAAATATCGTTAGAACCACTTTGCAAAGGAATATGGAAATGTTTGCAAAATTTATCTGATTTGGCAACAATCTCCAAAATATCATCATTTAATAAATTGGGCTCTAAAGAAGAAATTCTAAATCTCAAATCATAATTTGACTCAGATATAAACCTTACCAAATCGGTAAAATTCTCACCTGTTGGTGATTTATAATCACCCAAATTTATTCCAGAAATAACGACTTCTTTATAACCAGAAGCAACTACCTTGTCCAATTGCTTTGGTATAAATTTAAAATCTATGCTTCTGCTTCTACCTCGTGCGTAGGGAATTGTGCAAAAGGAGCAAAAATAATTACATCCATCCTGTAATTTAAGAAATGCGCGTGTTCTGATATCATTATCAGTAGTTACTGCTGTTTCGAATGGAAGGTCTTCAATGCATGAAACACTAACTTGCGTTTGCTCACCGTTTAGATAATTATGAATCAATGAAGGAACTCTAAATTTTTCTCTTTGACCAAAAACACCATCAACGCCCTCTATGGAGGCAACTTCGTCTGGTTTTAGCTGGGCATAACAGCCCATTACACCTAAAAAAGCATTAGGAGAAGCCCTTTTAGCCCTGCGAATTATCTTTCTTGCTTCAACATCGGCATTATTTGTAACTGAACAAGTATTGATGATAATTATATCACTATCTGTCCCAAATTCAGTAATTGTGTAGCCAAGTTGTTCGAATTTTTCACTCAACTGAGCAGTTTCTGCATAGTTGACTTTGCAACCAAGTGTGTGTAATGATACTTTCATGTAATTTATATGAACAAAAAAAGATTAAAGAACAAATTATAAATATTCCACGCCAAGTTTATAATGAACACCACGCAACTCTAAATATGAAAATATATAATCATAAATTTCATCTTTGATAGCAATATTCTCGGGAGGAAACACACCCTTTTGATCAAACAAACCATCAGAAAATAAATTTACAACCGAAGTTGCTGTGTATCCGGTTGTCCTTGCCATAGACGAAACGTCGTTAAGGGTATCGGTACGGTCGTACAAATCATAAGTATATTTAACAGGTCTATTATTCTCAATTCCATTTATAATTATTTTCATAACAGTAAATTCAACATCTTCTGAATTTAGTTTCCACTTATCAATTAAAACTCTGGATGTAAAATCAAGAATATTGATTTCCTGCCCCTTGAAATTGATTGCTTTATTCTCAAAAAAGCCCATATCTCTTAATAAAATGATGTTCTCGATATGACCTGGATACCTCAAAGTTTTTTCAATCATATTTGGTGCATTGATTGTTTTAATTAAACTTCTCAAACCATCAGAATTGAATGCCTCCAGAGTACCAATATCATCGAAAAATAAATACTCCCTGTCAGTCATAGCGGGCTTGCTGATTATTTTACCATCTTCAACAAACCTTGCAGTTCGGGTGTATTCCTCTATCACGTCGATAGGTGAAAAGGGTGCTTTGTATTGGAATGGATATTCTCTAAGTTCGGGTAAGCCTCCCACATAACATTTAAAATCATTGACCATCATTTTACGATTATGAAAACCCAAAAGGAAATTACTGATACCTGGTGCAACACCAATATCAACAATAGCGGTGATTCCATTTTCCTTTGCTAATTCATCTAATTCAAGTGCGTCTTCTGGAAAAAATGAAATATCAATTACATTACGTTTAGATTTAATAATAGTCTTCAATGTATTAAATCCCATAAAACCTGGTGTTGCATTCACCACAATATCAGCATTTTCGATAGCTTTAATAATGTTTGCAATATCACTTAAATCTAAAACCTGTGATTTGATATTATAAATATCTAACTCTTTTAAATTTTTAGGGTCGATATCATAAGAAGTAACATTAAATTTGTAATTTAAATCCCTTGCAATTGCACGCCCCACCATTCCAGCACCAAGAACAGAAACATTTTTCATTGAATCCTCAATTATTTTTCTATAAATAAAGTTACAGGTCCATCATTTACCAAACTGACTTGCATATTCGCCCCAAAAATGCCTGTCTCAGGTATAATACCCAAAATACTCATCTTGTCAATCATATATTCATATAGTGGTTTTGCCAATTCGGGAGCTGAGGCATTGGAAAAACTTGGTCTGAAACCCCTCTGGGCATCACCATATAATGTGAAATTTGAAACCAATAGTATTTTCCCTCTAATATCATGAATAGATAAATTCATTTTACCATCATTATCAGAAAAAATCCTTAAACCAGCTAATTTGTTGCACATCCAATTTACTTCTTCTTTTGTATCAGAATTGCAAAATCCCACTAAAATAAGTGCTCCTGAATCAATCTTTCCATGTATTATTCCGTCTATTACTACAGTAGCAGACGAAACTCTTTGAACTATTACTCGCATTTGTAAAAAATTAGTTTGTAAATTGCATCAAATTTTTAAATTTAGAAGAATTCTATACGTTTATATTTTATCTTTTAATAATTTAGGATTAAATAATGAATAACAGATATATTCTTACTATTTTCAGCATTATCATCATACTTTTTTCCTGCAGTAATAACGAAAAGTCAGGAAAGTCATCAACACCTGATTCAAATAGTATTGCACAGAATAATTCTAAAAAGCCATTTATCCCCTATAGGCAGGATTATGTTGTTAATTATTGGGATGAAAATATTAAAGAGCTTGAATTCTCCCAAGAAAATTTAACAGAACTTGCCAATATCAAAAATCAGCCACCGGTAATTGTACTTCGCAAAGCCTTCAATGATTTTTTGGCTGGTAAATATCAAACAAACAACTTAGATTTATCAGCGGTGGGCGACAGCATAACTATTAGAGATAACAATGGATTAAAGGCATTTGCTAAACAATATTATGAAGGTAAATTTTTAGCATTAAATTTTAATGAGCAACCAGATGGAACATTAGAAATATTAATTATGCCTAATTTAAAACCTGACATCATATTTATAGCACAACTAAAAGTAAGTAGAGTTAACGATACCGAAACCTTCCAGTTGGTTAACTTTTACAAAACACATCACCTACCAGATGAAATTCATGTTATCAGAAATCAATCACGTCGTTTGTTAAAGGATGATAAATTCCTATTTTAATTACACCAAATTCATTTCAATTAATTTTTCTGCGATTTGAACAGCATTTGTTGCTGCGCCCTTACGTAAGTTATCCGATGCTACCCACAAGTAAAGTCCATTCTTAACACTTTCATCTTTTCTAATTCTACCTACATAAACAAAATCGTTATCCTGAGCAATAATTGGTGAGGGATATATGTTCTGTTCGGGATTATCCATCAAAACAATGTTTTCGCTGTTTGAAAGTATATTCCTAACGTCACTTATCTCAAATTGATTCTCAAATTCGAGATTGACGGATTCGGAATGTCCTCCAAGAGTAGGAACTCTAACGCAGGTTACGGCAATACCAAATTTGTCGTTTTCCATGATTTTCTTAATTTCATTTATCATTTTATTTTCTTCAATAGTGAAGCCATTGGAGCTAAATGGATGAAAAGTGGTATTAAAAGCAAATTGGATGTTATCATCATATTTTTCACTTTTAATCTCAGCCATTAATTTATCAACACCCTTTTGTCCAGCGCCACTTATTGATTGATAAGTCGAGCATACAATTCTACTAATGGTGTATCTCTGGTGCAATGGATTAATTGCCACAACTAATTGAATAGTAGAGCAATTTGGGTTGGCAATGATGTTTTTATGATTAACTAATTGATGTGAATTAACCTCTGGGACAATAAGAGGAACCCAATCTGTCATTCTCCATGCGCTACTATTATCAATAACGATGCAGCCTGAATCTGCTGCAATGGGTGCAAATATCCTTGCAATATCTCCGCCAGCCGAAAAAAGAGCAATATCTATACCTTCAAAGGAATTTTCATCTAATTTCTCGATTAAAAAATTATTGTTAAAGCCATTTAAGATTTTTCCTGCTGACTTTTCGGAAGCCAACAATTTCAAATTATCAATAGGAAACATTCTTTCTTCAAGAACTTTTGTCATAGTTCTACCTACAAGTCCTGTTGCACCTACTACTGCAACATTCAATTTTCTGGTCATATTAACTCTTCGTAAACATTTGTAATAAACTTCGGAATAACAATCGGTTCAATTCTGATAGCTTGCCCTGATTCAGCATCAATTTGTACAAAAGTACCACATAATTTTACATCATCAGTAGCTAATTCATACTTGTGAGCGGTTTGTAATATCATCCTTTTAAGGGCAATTTCCTTTTTCATTCCAACAACAGAATCATAGGGACCTGTCATTCCTACATCGGTAATATAAGCTGAACCCTTTGGAAGAATGCTTGCATCAGCTGTTTGAATATGAGTATGAGTTCCAATAATAGCACTAACCCTACCATCTAAATGCCACCCCATAGCGATTTTTTCCGCTGTAGTTTCAGCATGAAAATCCACGATTATAACATTTGCTTGGTTTGATATTACCTTTAAGGCATTATCAACTCCCCTAAATGGACAATCAATTGTTTGCATAAATCCACGACCTTGTATTTGAACCACCGATAGGATTGTACCGCTCTTCCCCTCAAATATTTTAAATCCTCTCCCTGGATTACCTGGGGGATAATTGACAGGACGGAGAATTTTATCGTTATTATTCAATAAAGGCCTTGATTTCCAATTATCCCAGATATGATTACCTGTGGTGATAATATCAGTGCCTAATGCAAATATTCGGGAAGCGATATCATCATTCAAACCCTTTCCTTGGTCTGCATTCTCGGCGTTTACTACAACAAGATTTGCTTGGAATTTGCTTATCAAATGAGGCAACTCTTTTTCTAAAATTGCGAGACCCGGTTCACCAACCAAATCCCCGATAAATAATAAATTAATTTTTTCTGGCAAAAATATATTCCTAATTTGTATTTTTATATAATTGAAAATAAATAATTTAAAGAAATAAATTGTAATTAAATATGAAAATATATACAAAAACCGGAGATGATGGAACTACTGGTTTGTTTAACGGACAAAGAGTTACTAAATCTTCTTTGAGAGTAGAATGTTATGGAACTGTAGATGAGCTTAATTCTATCATAGGGCTTGCGCGCTCTTCTTCTCCGAAAGAGCCACTGAAACAGCATTTAGAAGTTGTTTCGAACCTTTTATTCAATTTGGGTTCCGATCTTGCATCACCATACAATCCTCCTCCTAAATTTAACGTAACCAGATTAGATGCGACATCGATAATATTTTTAGAAAAAAATATTGATAAATATGACATAGAGTTGCCTCCACTAAGGAATTTCATTCTTCCAGGTGGAACAATTCTTTCTGGGTATTTGCATCAGGCTAGAACAGTTTGTAGAAGGGGTGAGCGACTGGCTGTTGAACTCAGCAAAACTGAAATTATTGGAAATAATCCATTAATATTTCTAAATAGATTGTCGGATTATCTTTTTACAGCAGCAAGATATGCTAACTTTCTTGAAGGAATAAAGGACAACGAATGGAATAAGGAATTAAGTTATGAATAATATGAAGAGACCAGATTGGGACCAATTGTATATAACGCTTTGTTATTTAATTGGGATGAGAAGTAAAGACTTAGCCACT
>CAYUZZ010000103.1:0-7273 GCA_964449505.1 uncultured Hyphomicrobiales bacterium
TAATTTTACTTGGCAAAAGTATAATAGAGCACACCCTAAGCGAAGAAGAGGCAAATTATATTAACTTGGTTTCGAATATTGCTGGAAATGCAGTCATAAATGCACTTAGTATCAAATCATCAATCATTGCAAAAGAAAAAGCGGAACGTCATAATCAACTATTAAAAACACTGTTTGAAATTGGAAGGGATTTCTCAACTTTTATTAGCAGAGAACAAATAATAAAGAACCTTTCCCTAAATTTGATGGGACAACTCACCGTTTCACGTTTTGCAGTATATGTAATTGATGAAAATCAAAACTTTGAGGAACTCGTAAATCGTTTTAATCTCCAATTTTCCCAAATATGGCTTCAAAACATTTGTAAATCTGAAATAGCCGAAAGAATATCAAATTGCAATATCCACGACTCTGACCCCATAGCAAGAGATATTAGCATTATAGCGCCAATGAAAGTAAAAGGCAATCACAAAGGAATGATGCTGATAGGTTATAAAATGAGTAGTTCTGATTTTACCGACAATGATATTTTATTTATTGAAGCACTTGGCAATACTGCGATTGCAGCCTTAGAAAATGAAAGGTTAATCCACGAGGAAATCGAAAAAAAGAAATTAGAAAACGAGCTCAATATTGCACTCGAAATTCAAAATAACCTACTTCCCAAAAATTCACCCTTTCTAAATAATTTTGAAATATTCGGGAAAACTATTCCCTCACGCCATGTTGGAGGCGACTATTACGACTTTATAGAACTGGACAAAAACCGCTATCTGATTGCAATTGCGGATGTATCGGGAAAAGGTATCCCAGCATCACTGATAATGGCAAATATGCAAGCTGCTCTGCATGTGCTTACCAAAACAGATTATACTTTGGTAGAACTAATAGAAAAAACCAACTTCCTTATTTATCACAATACATCATCAGATAAATTTGTTACAGGATTTTTCTATATTATTGATGATGAGCAAAATACAATCGAATATTTAAATGCTGGTCATAATCCACCATTATTTATCAAAAATAACAAATTAGAATTTCTAAATGAAGGTGGTTTGATTATAGGGTTTATGGAAAATCCTCCCAATTACAAATCTGAAATGATTCGTATGGAGAGTGGCGATATGATGGTTGCCTTTACCGATGGAATAAACGAAGCAAGAGACAATGATTCTAACGAATACGGTAACGACAAATTAGAGAATATTGTTATTCAAAATTTGAATTCAAATCCCGAAAACCTTGCTAAAATCATTTTAAAAGACGTTGATAAATTTGTCAATGGAGGCTTTCAGTACGATGACCAAACCATTGTAATTTTACGAAAAAAATAATATTCAATAAAAATGAGAAAATAAAATGGCATTTTATGAATTTAATGGAATAAAACCAGTAATAGACTCAAGTGCATTTGTACACCCCCAGGCATCTATAACTGGAAATGTAATAATAGGTAAAAACGTATTTGTGGGTGCAGGTGCATCAATACGGGGAGATTTCGGTGGTGTAATTATTCGTGATGGTAGCAACGTGCAGGAAAATTGTCAAATTCACATGTTCCCGGGTGTAACAGTAATATTGGAAGAAGATTCGCATATTGGACATGCTGCCATTATTCATGGCGCTCATATCGGCAAAAATACACTCGTAGGAATGGGAGCTGTAGTAATGGACGATGCACAAATTGGCGACGAGTCCATTATTGGTGCCTTGTGCTTTGTACCGTCGAAAATGATAGTTCCATCAAGAAAAGTAGTTGTGGGTAATCCCGCTAAAATCATCAAAGATGTAAGCGACGATATGATAAAGTGGAAAATGGAAGGTACAAAATTATATCAACAACTACCCAATGAATACATGCTTACATTCAAAGAATGCCAACCATTATCAGAAATACCCATCGATAGGGAAATCGCCTACAAAGATTATAAAACATGGACAGAAACAAAAAATAAATAATAACATATTCCTGTAATAACTTAATTTCTACAAAACTCGAATAGTAATAGATTGAACCTTTATTAGGGGACAGTTGCCTTTACTTTAACAGCTGTCCCATATATCATCCAAAATTGTGCTATTTCTTATTTGCTACTTTTGGAGTAAACACTAATACTTTGTTCGAAATAGCTTTTGCTGTCATTAAATAATCGAATATGGCTCCCAAGTCTTCTTCAGTCATCCCTGCATACATTGTCCAGGGCATTATAGTATTAAAATGCCCTTTCTCAACAGAAATTGCAGACGAAACTGTTGGATCATATTCTTTGAATCTCATTATGAATTCTTCTTTTGACCAAGCGCCAATTCCTGTAGCCTCGTCAGGAGTAATATTTGCAGTTCGAATAATACCAGATGGTATTATAAATTCTTTGCCACCGGCTAATTCCTTACCCGGAATCGGCTTTCCTTTTTCGGCAGGGGAATGACAATCCGAGCATCCTCCTGCTGTAAATACATATTTTCCATAGGCAATTCTATCACTTTTAGCAGGAATTGATTGTAACTCTGCATCTTTTGGAATGGTTTTAATGATTATATTCATTGGGAAAGATGATTGCGAAACTGGTACTTCATTTTCAACTGGTTCTAAAGTTCTAATATATGCTATTATTGAATATATATCCTCTTTTGACATTTGAGCATAATTGGGATATGGCATAATGGGAAACAAAGCTCTGCCATCTTTGCTAACTCCAGCAGTAATTGCTCTGAAAATTTCGCCATCTGTCCAATCTTTTAGCTTATATGGCGTAATATTCGGGGCATAATAATTACCAGGCAAGCCCATTTCCTCAGTAAATTTTTCACCACCCTTCCCTAAAGTTCCTTCCATTAGGGGTGCTGATAATTTAGACCAATCCCTGGTGGAATGACAGTCTATACATACAGCGACATGATTGGCAAGGTATTCGCCACGTTTAATATTTGCTTCGCTCATATCAACCTTAATGTCGGGCGCATTGCTTACCTTGGGAAAAGTAATGTTAAAAAATGCAACTAAACCCAAAATTATTGCAACAATTACTGAGGCAATTATCAGTAAAACTTTTTTCATTTATCTTATCCTATATATTTATATAAAAACAACAATATTTATGGTTCAAGGTACGGAAAATATTTTATTTAGTTACATGAAAATATTTTTTTCAAGATACTAAATTAATAATTCCATTTTTTATCCTCAAATACTAAGAGCTTGTTGAAAAAACATAAGAATTGTAATGCTGAACGCCACAACCATATTGAAAGTAGATTGGGAATGAAATTTTCACTATTCCATCAGACTATACTAACCCTATCAAAATATTGATTACCATGTACTTTGGTAAATATTATTGATTAATATTAAAATAAATTTCGTTTTTTAGCTTCTCTAAAAATCTATTTTGGAATGTAATTATAATTTGAATGAAATATTGTTTTTTAATATTTTTTATTTTGCTTGTTAGCTGTTCGCAGCAGAAAGAGGCATCTGTATCCATAGTAAAAATTGAAAAAGGGCGAGATGCAAATCAAATTTATTACGAAAATGTAGAGCTATTAAACGATGGTGAGCAACCAGCTTATTTTGTAATTTTAATCGGAAAAGTATATAATAAAGGGTCTGAAATCCAATTCATTGAAAAAGGCTATGGTGATATTTGGCCCCAAGAAAGCAAAACTTTCAAAATGAGTTATGATAAAATTGCATTTATACCGCCCGATAGTATTATATACAGAATAACTTATTCACAATCAGATATAAATCCTGTAAAATGAGAAAATTTACCAAATATTCTTTCCTTGCTTTTTTTGTCTTTTTTATAGGCTCAATAATAAGTGTTGCCATATTTAAATATATCAATCCACCATTTACACCCATCATTATCATCAGAGTTTTCGAGAATTTAATAGAAGGTGACTTTAGTGGAATCCACCGAGTTTGGAAAAATTACAACGATATTTCCCCCAACCTTGTTAGGGCTATAATTGCTGCAGAAGATGCACGTTTTATGAGTCATAGTGGCATTGACTGGCGTGCAGTGAAAGCCACACAAAGTTATAATAAAATGAAGAAGGGCAAGAAAAAACGTGGAGCCTCCACAGTCACAATGCAAACAGCCAAAAATACATTCTTAATTCACTCCCGCAATTATTTCCGTAAAGCATTAGAAGCATATTTTACCTATATGATAGAGGCTATCTGGGGCAAGAAAAGAATAATTGAAATGTATGTAAATGTGGTAGAATTTGGACCAGGCATATACGGCGCCGAATCGGCAGCCAGAATATTTTTCAATAAACCAGCAAAAGACTTAACACGCAACGAAGCCGCTCTGATGGCAGCTGTATTGCCTAATCCACACCGATGGTCACCCGGCAATCCAACAAATTACATACGAGAACGGGCTAAGTGGATTATGGGTAGAATGGGTAGTGTAGCAATTCCTAAAAGTTAAATTTCAATTAATATTTCATTTAATAATAAATTAGAAATGTCCCAAAAACAAACCCCACTGATGAAACAGTACTACGAGATAAAAAACAAATATCCCGACACTGTCCTTTTGTTTAGAATGGGAGATTTTTTTGAGACATTCGATGCCGATGCCGTCATCACCTCCAAAGTTTGCGGAATCGCTCTCACCAAACGTAATCAGGGAATGGAAGACGCTACTCCTCTTGCCGGTTTCCCTCATCATCAATTAGATGCATATTTGCCAAAATTGGTTCGCGGAGGATATAGAGTTGCGGTCTGCGAGCAGTTAGAAGACCCGAAATTTTCGAAAGGCTTAGTTAAACGTGGCGTTATTGAAGTGGTTACCCCTGGTGTGGCACTCTACGATAAACTACTCGACACTAAATTAAATAATTTTATTGCAGCTTTATATATCAAAGAAGACTCCTCCTATAATAAGCTTATTGGCATTACATTTGCAGATATTTCGACTGGTGAATTTATTTCTACCGAAGTTTATTTTAATAAACTTACCGACATTCTTTCCTCTTTTGCACCAAGCGAATTAGTAATCAGCAAACCCCAATGGAACGATATTTCCACCGAAATAGATAAATTATCCTACAAACCTGCAATTTCTAAAATCGAAGACTGGATTTTTGATTATGACTTTGCTTATGATAAACTCCTGAAACAATTGGGAACAATTAATTTAAAAGGCTTCGGACTGGAGCAAAATCATTTAGCTATTTCATCTGCTGGAGCACTACTAAACTATATCTCCGATAATCAACTGGGAGTAATTAACCAGATAAAATCTATTCGCAAACTGCAGACCGATACTTTCATATCATTGGACCCCGCCACACGTCGCAATTTGGAAATTACTTTTTCTGCATCGGAGCAAGGAAATCAAGGCACACTTTTTTCGGTTATTGATAAAACAAATACTCCAATGGGAAGCCGGCTACTAAAGAAATGGCTCTCGATGCCACTTACAGTTTTGGAAACCATTCAGCATAGATTGGATTGTGTTGATGGATTTGTGAACAATCCAAATGAACTAAACTTTATTAGACTTAAATTAAATGAAATCTCCGATTTGGAGAGAATTATAGCAAAAGTTTGTGCTGGAAGAGCCAATCCTCGCGACTGCAGAGCACTTGCTAATAGCATAAAAGTTATCCCAGATATAAAAAGACTTTTGATAAACACAGAATCACCGGCTTTGCTCTCACTCGAAAGCAAATTAGAAACATTAGACCATATTGCGGAATATATTTTCAAAGCCATCAAAGAAGAACCATCAATTCAAATTGGTAGCGGTAACATATTTAATGCCACTTGGAACGCCGAGCTTGACATTTACATTGAAGCAAAATTTGAAAGCAAAAATTTAATTCATAAATATCAAGAAGAAGAACGAATTAAATCAGGTATTTCTAATTTGAGAGTTTCTTTCAACAATGTTTTTGGATACTATATTGAAATAAGCAAAGCAAATTCAGTGAAAGCACCCCATTATTACGAAAGGAAGCAAACCTTAGTTAATGCAGAACGATTTACTACCCCAGAATTAAAAGAATTAGAGCTTAAAATACTATCTGCACAAGATAAAATTTTGGAGTTAGAGCAGACTTTATTTCGTGATTTATTGCTCTACATATCTAATTTTACGAGCCAGATACAACAAACTGCCCAAAATATTGCAGCAATCGACTGCTTGCAATCATTTGCACAAGTATCTATAGATTACGATTATATAAAACCAGCCATCAACACCGAACAAACAATTGAAATAATAAACGGTAGGCATCCTGTTGTGGAGCGACTTCTGCCCGCAGGAACAGCTTTTACACCTAATTCCACATTATTGGATACAGACTCCGAATTAATTCATATCATTACCGGACCTAATATGAGCGGGAAGTCCTGCTATTTGCGACAGGTTGCAGTCATTGTGCTGTTAGCACAATCTGGTTGTTTTGTACCAGCCAAATCAGCAACCATTGGCATCGTAGATAAGATTTTTACAAGAGTAGGAGCTCAGGACAATTTAACGGCTGGCGAAAGCACTTTCTTAGTAGAAATGCAGGAAACTGCCAATATACTCAATAATGCAAGCAGTCAATCACTAATATTGTTAGATGAAGTGGGACGCGGTACATCTACATTCGACGGAATTTCCATTGCTTGGGCAATTGCAGAATATATACATAATCACCTGGGTGCAAAAACACTCTTCGCTACCCATTATCACGAATTGAACGACCTCGAAAATCGTTATGAAAAAATAAATAATTATAGAGTGGAAGTAATCGAAACTGGTAGTAATATCATTTTTTCGCATAAGGTAAGCCGTGGTGGTAGCGATTATTCATTTGGTATCCATGTTGCAAAAATGGCCGGACTACCCTACGACCTTATAGAGCGAGCCAACGAAATAATGGCTACCTTAGAAGAAGATAAACTAACCGATGCAAACGACTCAGTTAAACACAGCAAACCAGATATTAAATCCATCAAAACCAAAAAAGCTAAAACCGAAAGCGATCAACTTGCAATATTTGAATTCCGTGATGATTATATTCGAGATAAAATTTCCTCCCTCAAAATAGAACAAATAACACCTTTGCAAGCTCTTAATTTATTATTGGAACTACAAAAAGAAGTAAAAAAGAAATAAATTTCGTAGCCCAACACAGCTCTTTACTAAATTAAGCTTTTGCAAAAAGTCGCAAGTTTTAATTAAAAAAGACAATATTTATTGATTATTTTTCAATACTTCACAAACTTCTCTACAGAGGAATAAGCACCGTTGCTACCAAT
>CAYUZZ010000104.1:0-7252 GCA_964449505.1 uncultured Hyphomicrobiales bacterium
GGCCCTATTGTAATGATTTTCCATTTTAGTTGGGTCTGATTTTGAATCAGCTAACACCTTCCCCAAAGTATCCACTATCGTAATTCTGGTATTAATCTGGGTACCGAGAGTATTTACAAATTTTCTGAGTGAATCTACTTTTTCTTGTATTAAATAGGGCCTAATTAAGTCAACAACTGTTATATTGATATTCTTCAGATTATGTGTAAGAGTGGCAGTATAATTTTCTTTTGTAGTTTGGTAGGTGTAAATTATTATAAGACTTGCAAGTGTTATAATAACAAGTATAAAAATTGATATGATTTTTGCTCTTAATGATTTCAATATAATTAAACTTCTATCTTGTAACCAACACTACGAATATTCTTGATAAATTTCCCAGCTTTGCCCAATTTCTCCCTTAAGTTTTTAATGTGAACATCTACTGTTCTATCAAGAACACCCTTCTCTTGCACCCCTAAATAGTCCAATATTTGGTCTCTAGAATAAACCCAGCCTTTTCTATCGGATAAAAGTCTAAGTATTTTGAATTCGGTGGAAGTTAATTCAACTCTTTCACCCATAACAGTAACATCATATTTATGCAAATCTATTTCTAAAATATCACCAATTCTAACTTTATTTGTTTGTACATTTTTTTCATCTCTTCTTAGAATTGCTTTTACTCTTGCTACTAATTCTCTGGGTGAAAATGGTTTTGTTACATAATCATCGGCACCCATTTCAAGACCTAATATTTTATCCATTTCATCTGCTTTAGCCGTTAAAATAATAACAGGAATTGCAGAATACTTTTCATCTTTTTTCAAGTATTTGCATATTTCAATGCCATCATAATCAGGCAACATAAGGTCTAAGATAAACAAATCTGGTGTATTTGATTTAATAAATTTAAACAAACTTTCGCCATCAATAAATGTTTTCACCTTGAAACCAGATCTAGTTAAATGCAGAGAAATTAAGTCAAGTATATCTTGCTCGTCGTCAACGATAAAAACACTTTTTACCAAATTACCTTTGTTTGTGATCGGTGATTCAAAATCAGAACTGTTTAATGCATCCATCTTTATTCGCTTTAATTTTTATTAACTTTACAAAACTAATAAAAAGTTGTTAAGATTGGGTTAATTTATCAATATTAAACAATTTTATTTCAACTCTCGAATCCAAATAATAATATCATTAATTACTTTGGCATCAATCTTATCGGGTTGATAGTATTCTTGAGGATTGCTTTTTTCGCCTGGAATTTTCATAAATAAATGGTTCAGTCCCGGGTATGATATTAACTTAGCATTAGAATTAGATTGCAATGCCTCTTTCCACCCGTTAAAGTCTTCCATTGTCACTTGATAGTCTGCTTCACCCTGTAGTACTAGAATGGGTTTGCTAATCTTCTGAGCCTCCTTGCGTGCGTCAAGTGAGCGAAAATCCATCCAATAGAAAGGTGATATACCCATTGGAAGAGAATCAGCAGGCGTTTTTAAATTAAGGTTGGGTGATAACACATTAAGCAGTTGCCTCTTCAATAGTTCGAAATCAGACTTTTCTTCATCGGAAAACACACCATCTATATTGTAAAGATAGAATGTTTGTTCTATCAGGGCTTGGTCGATTGTTCTAGTCATTCCGGCCAACGAAATAAATGCTTTAGGGATATCCGACTTTTGACTTATCCTTGGGATTAGAGAAGCACCCAAGCTATGTCCTAAAATAAATATTTTGTTCTTGTCAATTTTATATTTATTAGCAAGCTCTTTAACAAATCGCAGCGCATATATAGCATCATCAATTGTTTCTATATTTAAATCTACGCTATCGGGTCTTAATTTGGTAGCATACAATTTGGTTCTTTTATCGTACCTAAAAACAGCAATTCCATTGCTTGCCAGCCCTGTAGCTATATCTTTAAATGGTTTATTGGGACCAATTGATTCATCTTGGTCGTGTGGTCCAGAACCATGAACTAAAATTACAACAGGTGCATTATTTGTATTTATTGGTAAGGATAATGTTGCAGGTAACTCGAAATTTGGGTCTCCAAACGTAGTTTCTATTTCTTTAAATTTAGTAGAGTCCGCATAGGGAGGTAACTTATATGTAAATGATTCAGGTCTCATAGATAGAAAGAATCCAGTGATTTTACTAAAAACATTAATAGCGATTTGAGCATTCAAACCTCCATTTTTAAAATTTAAGGGGTAAATATATAGCGTTGAAGCAGTCATTTGGGTAATTTTAGGCTCATCAATAGTTTCGAGTTCACCGTATTGTTTTTTTATTTGTGCCCAAACATCTTTCAGCTGTTGTAGAGAAAACTGAACAGAAATTGTAGAATCAAAATTAATGTATGCACTCTCGAAATTTTCATTTTTGATATCATTTATAAATGTTTCTACAAGTTTATTCTGATCTTCACTTGCTTGGGAATATGCAACTGAAGAAATAAGTAGAAAAGTAAAAACAATAAATAAGTACTTCATAATTTACCTTGTCCTAAACATCTAAATTTTTAACATAATGCGCATTTCTTTCAATAAATTCTCTTCTTGGCTCAACCTTGTCGCCCATCAATGTTTGAAATACTATTGATGCTTGTGCAGCTTCTCCCAAAGTTACTTGTAATAGTGTTCTAGTTTCCGGATTCATAGTGGTGTCCCAAAGCTGATCAGGATTCATTTCACCCAAACCCTTGAATCTTGATATAGTTATTCCATCTTTTTTGGCACTTTGTATTACCTCATTCTCAGAATTTTCCGAATCATCAGATTCACTACTTTCAGGTTCCAATTCTGTTTCTATGACGGCTAACTTTGATTTTGGTAAATCCTTCCTGATTCTGTCAAGAATTTCATCTCGTTCTGCTTCATTATAAGCATAATATTCTAGCTTGCCACGTTTAACTTTATACAAAGGTGGTTGAGCAATATATAATTTACCAGCAAGTATCAAGTCCTTCATATAGTTGAAATACATGGTCATCAGAAGGGTTCTGATATGCGATCCATCAACATCAGCATCAGCCATCAATATTATTTTTCCATAACGCAACTTTTCTTCATCGAAATCTTCACCAAAGCCTGCACCAAGAGCAGTAATTATAGTTCTTATTTCCTCATTTTCTAATATTTTGTTAATTCTTGCTTTTTGGACGTTTAATATTTTACCTTTAAGTGGCAAAATAGCCTGAAAACGTCTGTCTCTACCCTGTTTGGCAGAACCACCGGCAGAATCACCCTCTACTATGAATATTTCAGTATCTTGAGGAGAGTTCATCGAACAATCAGCCAATTTGCCGGGTAATGTTGACGATTCCAGTGCATTCTTTCGTCGAACTAATTCCCTCGATTTTTTTGCTGCCATTCTTGCTTCTGCAGCCAGAATTGCTTTGTCTATTATTTTGCGTGCTTCTATTGGATTGGTATCGAGAAATTGATTTAATTTATCATTTACAATCTGTCGTACAATACCCTCAACTTCACCATTACCGAGTTTTGTTTTTGTTTGCCCCTCAAATTGGGGTTCTGCAACCTTTACTGATATAATCGCAGTTAAACCCTCCCTAAAATCATCTCCAGTTAACTGAACTTTTGTGTTTTTCTTTTGGCTGGTTACATAAGCGTTCAAGGTTCTAGTAAGTGCAGATCTAAATCCAGACACATGTGTGCCACCTTCAATTGTGTTGATATTATTTACATAAGACAAGATATTCTCATTATATGCATTGTTATAATGAAAACATATTTCCACTTGTGTCTCTAATCCTGTATTTCCACTATCTGTTCCGGAGACAAATATAGGACCTGTAATTGAAGTATTTGAACTATCTATATATTTGATGAAATCAATTAAGCCACCTTCGAAGTGATAGGTTTCATCAATACTTTCTCTTTCATCAATAAAATTGATGCTAACATAAGGATTTAAAAAAGCAAGTTCTTTTAACCTTTCTGCTGTTTTATCAAATTTGAATTCTGTTGTTTTGAAGATGCTTTTATCAGGCATAAAATAAATTTTTGTACCAGTTTCGGTTGTTTCGCCAATCACATCTACTGTTGATACAGGAATACCGCATTCATAGGTCTGTCTGTAAATTTTCCCCTCTCTGTGAATAGTAACAATCATTTTTTCTGATAATGCGTTCACACAAGATACACCCACGCCATGCAATCCACCTGATACTTTATATGAATTTTTGTCGAATTTTCCACCTGCATGAAGAGTGCACATTACAACTTCCAAAGTTGAGATTTTCTTTTCGGGATGCGGTCCTGTAGGTATTCCTCTACCGTCATCTTCAACAGAACAAGCGCCATCATTATGAAGGATGATTTTAATTTGTTTGCAAAATCCAGCAAGAGCCTCATCAATAGAATTATCAACTACTTCTTGTATTAAGTGGTGCAAACCACGATCTCCAATATCACCAATATACATTGCTGGACGTTTCCTAACTGCCTCCAAGCCCTCTAATACCCTTATGCTACCTTCACTGTAACTTTCATTATTCTTTATCTGATTTTCTGCTGTTTCTGACATTATTATTTACATTATCTATAATTTATAAAACTTACAAAAATACTAAATTTTAGCGAAATTTAATATCTATTACCAAATCCTTTTCAAAAAATTGATTGATTTTTGTTATTATCTGTTCTTTGCGAAGTTTAATTTCAGTTCGCCAAACTGAAGATTTAACTCTGATGGTTAATGTTTTTTCCTTTAATTTAGTAGGTTGACAATTCTCGCTAAAATTATCACCAAACATTTCCTTCCAAAACTTAATCATTTCGGATAAATAAAAGCTTTCCTCCAAATGGGTTTGAACTAAAAGAATTTGAAGAAAGTCATTAAATTCTTTAGGATCTCTGTTTAGCATATTATTCTTTCCTAACTATGCCTTTAACAATTTTATAGTAAGATACATTGGAACTAACATGTCTAAAAGCATTGAATTTATCTCTATTTGTAATCGTGATAAATGTTTGGCAGTCAATGTCGTTAACTATTTTATTTATGTTATGCGATCTCTCAGAATCAAGTTCTGAGAATATATCATCAAGCATAAAAATCGGGGTTTCATTTTTTATATTTCTCAAATAATCAAACTCTGCTAATTTTAAACTTAGCAAAAGTGATTTATGTTGCCCCTGTGATGCTGCATCTCTTGCAGTTTTATTGCCAATAGTTATTTCCAAATCGTCTTTTTGTGGACCGAATAGAGTAATACCCCGTTGAAATTCCTTATCGCAAATTCTCTCATATTTTTTTTGGTAGCTCTCAATAATATCATTTTTTTCAAGAACGTGACTAAATATATTTTCATTTAAAGTATTTGCTATGTAAACTAAATCAACTTCTTCGTTTTCATCGCTTATTCTTTTGTATGTATCCAAGAAAAAAAGTTTGAAATCATGAATAAATTTGCTTCTTCTGTGGACTACTTCTGCACTACTCAGTATAAATAATTCAGTAATTGCTTCAAATAGTTTTTTATCGATTTTTCTTTCTTTCAAATTGCTTGTTAAGATAGCGTTTCGTTGCTTAAGGTACTTCTTTGACTTCAGTGCTTCTTCAATGAATATTTTACTTGATTGGGAAAGGACACTGTCAATGAATTGTCGCCTATCCTGAGGACCACCAAATGTGATTGTTTTGTGGTCTGGTGAAAGTATTACTATAGGAATTTCGCCAATAATATTTTTGGGCAAAAGATTATCACCGTAGCTTGAATTGATGACTTTTCTTCCACTCCCATTGTATTTAATGTTAATTCTATAAGGAACTCCAAGATCGTTAGAAGCCTTGGTAGTTAAATTATAATAATTTTTCCCACTTGATATTAATGAAGAATCTATGGTAGGTAGAAAGCTCTTACTTATTGATAAAATTGAAATTGCTTCCAAAATAGTAGTTTTGCCAGAACCATTTTTGCCATAAAATATATTGATTTTTGGTTCCAAGGTGATGTCACTTTCAATATGATTCCTTAAGTTATTAATATTTAATGAGTTTAACAGCATTTTTTACTCGAGCAATTGTTTGAGAATAATTTTAACTTTTTGGATGCGACGCTTGTTACCCTCAATAATTACAAAAGAATAATTCCCAACATCAATCTTATCACCTATTTGTGGAACAGTACCGGTAAGTTGAAGTAGGTAACCACCGAGTGATTCATAGAGTTCACTTTCAGGTATTTCTTCTTTGAGCAGTTTATTTAAGTCACTTATTTTAATAAATGCTTCAACGATAATCTCATTATCAGTAATTCTTTCGAATATTTTTTTATCTTCATCAAACTCGTCATGAATTTCTCCCACAATTTCTTCCAAAATATCTTCCATAGTAATTATACCGCTGGTTCCCCCAAATTCATCACGTACAATTACCAGATGAACTTTTTGAGTCTTCATGATCTTAAGTAAATTGTCTATCAACTCGTCTTCAATTATATAAACAGCATTTCTCAAAATTTCTAATATGGGTAATTCTGGAGTATTGATATAAGAATTGAAGAGGTCTTTTACATTAACTATTCCTATAATATTATCCAAAGAATCCTTATAAACCGGGTAGCGAGAATAGCCATCATTGATTATTTTGGTAATTATCACATTTAATTCATCATCGATATCTAACGCAGAAATATCGTTTCTTTTAGTCATTATTTTTTTAACTGTTGTATTTGAAAACTCAAATACATTTTCAATTAAATCCCTTCCTTCATCATCCATTTCACTTAGTTTGGAACTTTCTTCAATTAAATACTTTAGTTCATCGTGAATATTCTGATTATTTTCTTCGGTATCAAGTCCAAAACCGAAAAATCTTTCAAAAAAATTATTGATGAAATCCGAGAACATTGTGATTGGATAAAATAAAAAGTGAGAAACCAACACTACTGGAGCGCTCAATAGTCCTGACTTGGTAATATTATGCTTTGCAATGGAGGTCGGGAAAACACTCCCCAAAACAAAAATAAATATTAAATTCAACAGGAAAAATAAAATGATCGTGAGTAATTGAACATTCGGATTATTCAGCTCGATTGATATTGCACCTAAAATTTGAGCCCAAACTGAAAAATGATTATTGAAGAAAAAATGATAAGATACTCCCATAAATCCAAATATCGAAAATATAAGGCCCAATTTAATAGTTTGTTCATATTTATCAAAATTCTCCGAAATCTTGTAAGCAATCTTAAAAAGTAATGAGTTCTTATTTGCAATATCTTGTTCAGAATAGC
>CAYUZZ010000105.1:0-7250 GCA_964449505.1 uncultured Hyphomicrobiales bacterium
TAATATGGTTCATTATGACCTTTGATAAATGGCTGAGGGTACTCGAAAGCGACTGTAGTCTTTTCGTGATTCTGGCAAGTAAGATATTTGAACTCGGTTATTCTGGTATAATCATAATTATTAGGGTAGTTTTTCTGACCAATTTCCTGATAAAATTCAGCATTTATATTGACAAAATCAAATTCAAGACTTCTATATGGCAGTTCTCCGTGGACATAATCGAAATATGAATCAATTGGTCCGGTAAAAATCATCCTATCGAACTTGACGTCATTTATAATATCCTGATAATCTGCGTTTAGCAAAATATGAATATTGGGATGATTAAGAATTTTATTGAACATCATAGTATAACCATTTTTTGGCAAACCCTGATAAATATCCTGAAAGTAACGATTGTCCCTGCTAATATAGACAGGAATTCTTGATGTAACAGATGAATCAAGCTCTTCGGGCTTCATTCCCCATTGTTTGAGAGTATATCCGTTAAACACATTCTTATAAATATAATTTGCAAGAAAATTTAAATCCTTGTCATTTACATCCATCATTTTTAGTATTGGAATTTTAAGTCCAAATCCATAATTTTCAATTAATTTTTGCTCTAATTTTTCTGCAAATTTAGATGGGAATATTTGGTAAACACTATTTAAATTGAATGGTACGGGTATAGACTTACCTTCAACCACCCCCAGTACCCTATGGATATAGGAATTCCAAGTAGTAAATAAAGATAAGTAATCCCAGACCTTTTTAGATGAGGTATGGAAAATATGGGGTCCGTATTTGTGAATTAGTACACCCTGACTGTCATAAAAGTCAAAGGCATTACCTGCAATGTGGTTCCTGCGTTCAACTATAAGGCACTTCTTACCCAGCTGACTTGCAATCCGTTCAGCGAGTACCGAACCTGCGTATCCAGCTCCAACAATTAAATAATCGTATTTCATTTTTTTAATAACGCTTTAAATTCATCAAAATCTATCACTTTGAAAGCAAGTGATATGCCAACATAAAGTGCAATACTTATTAAAATGGAAAATATTGGATTTATAAAATCTTTCAGATAAAATACTGGAATAAAGGCAGCAAGCATAATTGGTGCAAATTCGAAAATCTCTTTTAAATAAACTTTGCCAAAAACTTTTTTGAAAATAAATATTATAGTAATTAGCACCGAAAGCTCGCAAAATACAGTTGCTATGGCAGCACCATACATACCGTATATTGGTATCAATATTGAGTTTAGAATTACATTAACTAACAAACCTGCCAAATTTGCAACTATTACTTTTTTCTCTTCTTTCCAAGAAATTAAGGGAGAAAAATAAACAGAAATCAAAAATTGAAGCAACACTGTAAAGGATAAAAATTTTAAAATCAATATAGAATTTGCGTATTTGTTGCCCAGCAATAAAACTGAATATTCAGCAAAGAAAAAGACTAAACCGAAAATTAAATAGCCTGCAAAAGTTTGCAATTTTAGAAATTTAGAAATAATGAAATCTCTCGACTCGAAAGTCTGGCGTAAAGCGAATTGTGGGAAAAATGCTCCTTGTATAATAATTGAAGGAAGTATTGCAAACACAATTACCTGATGCCCGGCTGCGTAAATACCTGTATCAAAATCCCCTTTTATTATTCCGAGCATAGTTATATCAATATTATTATACAGAGTAGCTATCAGAAAAATAAATCCTATGGACACCGCTTCTTTGGTAATGAACCACCATTCTCGAAAATTAAAATTGAGGTTAAATTTATTAATCTTTTTTTGATAATAATAAAACATCCAAATAGAATTAATTATCATAGAAGCACTAATGATTATTACAGCTTTTGTTAGGTCGCCACTTCCTTTAACAAATAGAAGAATACCAATAAAATTAACAAGATAAACGGCAACTGATCTGATGGCAATTACTTCCATTTTCTCGATAGCCTGAAACACCCAATTCAGCAGAAATGCGGTGCTGAAAATAGTGAGACCATAAATATAAATTATCCCCGTATTTTCAACAATATCGGGCTTTCCAAAACTTAACAACTGAACAGTAGCATATAACAATAAATACGATAGAAGGGCAACACCCAATCTAATGCTTGTTATCAGGTCAACATATTTTTTGAGTAAGGATTTGGTTTTTGCTACTTCTCTTATCCCAACTTGTTCATAGCCCAAGGTAACTAAAATCACAAAGTACTGAACAATAGATTTTGCGAAATTCAAAATTCCATTGCTTTCTGGTCCAATTTTCCTTATCAGATAAATTGTATAGAAAAACGCCAATCCTTTGCCCGCAATTTCGGCAACAGATAGGGAGAATAAATTCTTAAGAATTCTTTTTCCGGTATTCATCTAAGATTTTACTTATAAATATCCTTCCAATCATTCAGATCTAATTCAGAAAAAATGGAGTTTCTTCTTTCTGCTTCTTCAAGATAAGTTTTATCCTGATTGTCAAGTTTATCATTATTGAAATATTTTGGTATCATATCGCATAATCTGTTAAAATCGGAATGATGGTACGAAAAACGTTGCTCAGCATAGTCTTTGGCAGATTTAGTATAAATCAAGAACTGCCAATCAGATGATTGCAGAAGCATCAATTCACGTAATGCTTGTTTCATTATTCTTATGCCAAGCACAGAACATTTGTCATTTTTGTACTTATCGTAAAGGGTATTAAATCTAAGTTCATCATTATAAATACATTCCCAAGTCCATTTATTATCATCATTACTCCAAACTATATGGGTATTATCTTCGCCCCATGAACCTTCGGGGATAGAAACAACTTCTCTTGGGTTCATCTTCATCAATTGCTCAGAGGCGCTTATCATATCCACATAAGGTGAATCATGTAATCCCTTGATTACTGATCTTATAAATTCGGGTCCCTCGAACCACCAATGCCCAAATAACTCAGTATCAAAAGGAGTGGTTACAGTGCTAAATTTACCTGTTTTATTATGATAATAATTTGAAGTATTTTCAATATGATGGATAAAGTGCATCGCTTGGTGGTCTATTTTATCCCTTGTCCAGTCGGGATGATAAAGAGTTTTGTACATCATGTCGGCTTTGTTATCGGTAACTCTCCAATATCGTAGCATCGACCCTACACTTTTTTTGTGAAAATCAAGATAATCTGGTTCGCCAGGATAACCTACCTCGCCACTCCATACTTGCATAGAAATGTCGTGATGTCGTGTAAAAATAGCAGCTGTACCATATTCAACTTTTTCGCTTGAGGAGACTTCATATATATTGAGAGGGTTTCTATCAAAATTCCAGTCCTCAAAATAATAATTAGGAGAATTCATAGGTGCAAAATGTTCCTTGCCATTTTCCAAGTATTTCCCAATGGGGTTTAATTCCTTCAATAACTTTTCATCTGTTACAAAATACTTAATACCATAAGCTGCCAATACTTGTTCAACTCCTGTTCTAAGCTTCTTGGTATGGAAAGGTTCTACAGGTATATATGTCTGCCATTCATAAGATGGACGATAGGCACATTCTGGTAACCAAATGCCACGTGGCTCGATCCCGAAATACTTTTTGTAATTTTTTACAGCAGTACTGATTTGCAAATTAACACTCTTATCGTACCCCAATAATGGCAGATAACCGTGAGTAGCTCCGCAAGTCATTATTTCGATGGCACCTTTGTCTTGTAATTCCTTTAGTCCATTTATAACTGAAGCATTATATTTATTTAAAAAGTCTTCTTTCTTGTTGGTGTACCATTCCTCCCAATAATTGGTCAGCCAAATATGGTGCGAGTCGTATCCCCACTGAGTAAAATTCTTCCTATCTTCCTGAGCAGACTTAATCTTACTGTTACAATATTCAACAAAGATACCCTTAAAATCTGGATGTTCTAATTGTTCGCAAAGTACTGGTGATATATCAAGAGTAACTTTGGGCAATATCCCCTCTGCCATGCAATCATTCAATACATTAAGTAGTGGAACATAGCATTCTGCAACAGCTTCGGTTAGCCAATCAACCCCATGGGGCCAATTCCCATGATGTAAAACCCATGGTAAATGAGTGTGAAGAATTAGAACATAATTGCCTGAATGCATAGTATCTCCAGAAAATAGAAAAAAATTAATACAGATTAGTGAGAACACATTATTTCAAAAATATTGAAATTTAAATTATAAACTTACAAAAAATAAGGTAAATAGATAAATTAAACTGAAAACTGACAAAAAAATGATTCCAAAATAGCTAAGCACTCGTAGCCATTGTGGTGGCTTAAATCCATCTGGAAAATCTTTTTGGGTTACAATTTTAAAATTTAAAAAAGCAAATATTGGGGCAGCAAGGAAAGAAATAATCGTTGCCATATCTATCATCATTGTCATAGATTTAGTAAAAAAGATGATAATAATAATTGCTGTTATAACCAAGGCTACTATAAACACAAAGAACATATTTAGTTTAGGCTTTGCTATTGAAAGCTTTAGTGTCTGAATACTGGCATCATAAGTTCTGGGATAACCATCCATAACTGATAATAATGAGCTGAAGATGGTTAGGAATGCGGCTGGAGCAATAACATAAGCACTCCATTGCCCAAATAATGTAGTATATAAATGTATCAATTGTGTTGAAAATTTTGTGCCGTTCGGAGAAAAAGGCAATCCCGAACCATACATTATAAACGCACCTAAACTTAGGAATAAAACAGCTAATATAGCAGTACCAATATAACCAATGTGAAAATCAATAAGTGACTCGCGCAAGGTAGGCTTATACGAAACTTGTTCTGACCTGCCCAACGCCCACAGAGAAGTCCAGACTGAAACTTCTATTGGAGCTGGCATCCATCCCATTAATGCAATAAGGAAGAAAATGCTTGATGTGGATATTATATCTGGTCCAACAAATCCAGGTATAACGTCCATGCCTTTATTGAATGCAAGGAAAAAAGCAATAACGGTTGTGATAGTCAATACTATTACCATAGTTTTCATTACACTATCAAGTAAGGGATATTTGCCAATAACCAAAATCAACAAACAAATGATTAGCAGAATGATACTGTATGCAACAGTTGTCAATCCCGTCCCAAAAATATAGGAAAGTAATCCTGCACAAACCACACTAAGAGCGGCGGCATTCACAATGCCTGTTATTATGGATAAAATAAAGAATGTCCATACCGCCCATTTTCCTAACGACCTGTAACCCTCCAATAAATGCTTGCCAGTTGCACTTGTATATCTTATTCCATATTCAAAAAAAGGGTATTTAAACAAATTAGCCAAAATTACTATAATGAGTAATTTAAACCCAAAATCGGCTCCCGCTCTGGTTGATTGAATCAAGTGTGAACCACCTATTGCTGCACCGGCAAAAATTATTCCCGGACCTATTGCTTTAAGCAATTGCTTATAATTTTGATTCTTCATAAAACCTTTTATGTAATAAATTAATCTTGAAAAAATTCTAAGGGAAGACGCCCATTTTTATAAAAACTGAGTACATCAAGAAAGCCAAACTCCCTAAACGACTCTGCTACTATATTTCTTTTACTTCCGTGCTCCTTCAAATATTCAAGCATTCCTTGTTGCTGCCATAAAAAATTCTGAGGGTTGTTAGGAAACCTTCTGTTTAAGATTCCATATTTGTTTAGAGTAGGGGTTGACCAATACCATACAAACAGATTTATCCTATTTTCTTCGTTAGCCAATGCCAAAGCTAACGGAAGAACACAATTTAGTATAAGCTCTCTTCTAAGATGTGGACCTTCTTCATCAATTTTATGTTTTATTAAATTGAGTATCAAATCTGGTATAGAAATGCTAAGCCCAGACTTTATACTTATCAAAAAAGTTAATATATGAGAATTGCTTATTTTATCTAATAAATTACTCAATCGATTCGTATCATAAGAGGGTCTTCGCTTTCTTTGTTCATATTTTGATATAAATTCCTGACATTGCATAACAAGTGTGTCGTTTAGGCTTTTATTGAGTAAAAGCTTTTGCGATTCGGAGGTCTTTCTTAATAATCTCAGTAGTGCGTAATTCTGTAGGTCTTCAATATTTGAGATTTCATTTGGATCACTGTCAACTTTAATGTTGATAATCTGAAGTTGCTCATATCGTATTACAAGAGTGTCGAAATGGCTTTTAATATCTATATCATCATCCATTACTATATGAAGAATCACATTTGAGTAATTTGAATCTAACTCGTGTTTATGCAAAATCCAGTCAGATGATTTAAAATGAATTTCGCAGTCCCCTACTATTAAAAAACCATTCAATAAAACTGCTATTTCAAGTAAGTCAGGTCCAACAGAACTAATCCTGCCTGGTGACAAGAATTGCAGCCTTTTGCCAAATTTAGTAGTATATACAACCGAAGGATCAGAAATTAATTTAAAGATTCTTTTTTGTAATTCTAATTCATTCATAGCCAAATTTATAAAAATTAATTTTTCATCTTTACAGAAAGACTAACTTATGAAAAATATTCGGAAAAATAAATTCAAAGATGTAAAATTTGCTTTGTTAAGTAATAAATTGTTAATTTAGTATCTTTGATGGATTAATTTAAAAAAATAATATGTTCACCATATATTTAATCTTTTTGATTTTTGGGGGAATACTTGTGCTATTTTCCCTTTTCTCAGGCGGACATACGCAAGATATTGATACACATTCTGTAGATGTTCATTTGGATGTTGATGCTCATAACTTTGATATTCAATCCGAAGTTTCTGCTCACAATGATGGTAGTATGGAGTCATCAGATTCTCACAGTAATATCGGTGAAGTATTTAAATTTTTCAGTTTTCGGAATATTACCTATTTTATGACATTTTTTGGGTTGACAGGAGTTTTGGGCAATTTGCTTAATTTTCATCCTTTTTCTAATTTCTTGACCTCAATCTCTATAGGCTCAATTGCCTCGGCATTTGGATATTATTTTTTAAAATACTTAAATAATAACGAAAGTGGAGAAAGTATCAATATTAGTGATATGAAGGGTAAGCTTGGGTCTGTTAGCTTACAGACATCTAAATCTATCAAGGGAAAAATTACAATAGAAGTAGCTGGTATTACACTTGAATTAACTTCCTTACTAACCAATACAAGCAATATAGATTTATTGAAAAAAGGCGATAAAATTCTTATTATAGAAATTGAAAATGATATAGCAATTATAGATAAATATGATATTTAACAGGAGTGATTTATGGAAATAGTATTATTTTTTGCAG
>CAYUZZ010000106.1:0-7234 GCA_964449505.1 uncultured Hyphomicrobiales bacterium
CCAGTCAATTTATTGTTTTCGTCAGTTAAAAGATGGTTGTTAATTGGATCGTTCACGCTGCGGTAAAACCCTGATATATCTAAAGAAGTTGTACTGTCAAAAGTAATTGATGCTCCAGCAATAGCTAATGAATGCTTTTCATTTTTGAGAGTAAATCCCTCGAAAATTTCAGGAATTCTTTCTGAATATGACAAATCGAAAAATGAACTAATAATATCATCTATTTTATATTTTATTCTACCACCAATAGATAAACTCAATTTTTCATATTTGCCAGCGAACCTAATTCCCCCTGTTATGCCAAAATTTCGTGTTAGGTTAAGGTTCAAATGACCAAACATACTGTATTGCACACCAGAGTATTCATTATTAAGATAACTTTTACCCAGATGGACAATATTGGCTTCACCTCCCACTTTAATAAAGTTGTCGCTTAATGGCTCTAATTCGTAGGAAAAAGTGCCGCCGTAGAAGGAATTAAAGTAATTCAAGATTCCGTTTAAAGTGTCGTTCAAATTAAAGTCAAAATTACTTCCCTGATTTCTATCCCATTCCGAGCGGGATAAATATATACTTGTCTGAAATGCTTGTACAGATAAACTATCAAATTGTTCTGAATATGTAAGAGTGATGTCGTGCCTGAACTCCCTTTCGTCTGCACCGGCAAAAAAGGGTTGGGATTCAATGGTGCTAAAAACTTCGGATGAAGATATATAGTCCACACCTCCACTTGTGCCCATACCATGATTATAGAAATTCTCAACCAGTGAAATACTACTGTAATCAGAAGGGCTATATCTCAAAATTGTACGCACATTCCAGTGGTTCATCCATGTATTGGGATAGTCACCATCTGTATTCATATTTCTAAATCCGAATGTAAAATTCCAGTCTCGAGCAAAGTTTTGTGACATTATACCGTCTGCAGCCAAATATTCAAATCCTGCCTGTGCAAACCACAATCGACTGTATGGTTTTGCGGTGTTATATCTTATTTCTTGGAAATTAACAAGCACGCCATTTGCATTATCAGATAAAATTGCTGCATCACTCCCATAGAATATTTCTGCTTTCTCAAAAAATTCTGTTGAAAATACTTCTGGATTAAAGCTGCCCAAATCAGAATTATTAATGCTTCTCCCGTTAAATCTAAATGAATTAGCATTAGGCATGGCTCCATAGGCAGAAAATGTATTAAAATTGTTAAAGGAGCCTAAAGTTAAAGGATTAAATGATGTTCTTCGGATTATAACTTCATTAAAACCGGTATAATTAATATCTTGGAAGGAACCTTTCTTGATGCAGAATGTAACAGAATCTTCTAATAAAAACATCGAGCCATGATTTAATGAAGGAATTCTGAAAATCATATTTTCGTTTTGAGTAGTGTCGCTTGCATCAATATTGGGTTCATCCTGAGAAAAAGTAATGTTAGCTGAACTAATGATTACGATAAATAAGAGTAATATTCTGTGATTAATTTTAGTCATTCATTTGTGCTGTTTTAAAAAGAACAAAAATACAAATAATTACTTATTAACATTAAATAATACATGATACATAAAAAAAAAGCAACGAATAAAATTATTATTCGATGCTTTTAAATGTATGAACTTGTTGGTTATTTCAAAACTCTTTTGATAGCAGCCATAAAATCTGCTTTGCTTCTTCCGCCAACAATTTTCTCGGCAATTTTACCATTTTTGTCGATTATAAAAGTGGTTGGAACAGCATCAATCCCACCGAATGCATTTATAATCTCAGGTGTTGAAATAAAATTGACATAATTGATACCCTGTTTTTGTGAGAAGTCTCCAACTTGAGTTAATGGATTAGCAGCTTTTTCCATTGCCATTCCTATTACAACAAATTTATCACCACCAATTTCTTTGTTTATTTGGATAATATCAGGTATTTCTCTTCTACAAGGTGGACACCATGTTCCCCAGAAGTTTAACAAGACGACTTTATTTTTAACAAAGTTGGAAAACTTAATATTATTACCATCTTTATTAAATTCAAAATCAGCCATAGTATTAGTACCACCCTTTACTACATTTTTAATGTTGTAAACACCGGCACTCGAACTTGCTAAGTCGGCGGCTGGGTTTGCATTTACATTATAAATATATAGAGCTGAGGCTAAAATTGCTAAAAGTGCCAAAACTCCGATTATTTTGTTTTTGTTCATTTTAAAAATCCTTAAAAGTTATTTAAATTATTGACGATAGTACTATATTTCTATTGGGCAAAATTATTTTTATCATTCGGCTTATTGTATCTTGCCAATGCCAACATAAAACCAATAACCATGGCAATTGTGCCACCCCAAACCAAATTAATAAATGGTTTTAAGGAAACATCAAAAGTAAAAACATCTATAGGTTTTGGCATTGGTTCACCACTGGATTTAAAAAAGAATTCTAATTTTGATTTGGAAACATCATTCATATCGCGAATAATTCTTATCATATTTACATCTATTCCATATTTGTCTAAGGTAGTCCAATCTTCAAAATTACCTTCCCAAGTATTAGGGTCGATTCTTGTTCTGATTGTATCCAAACTCGACTCGCCCATTAATTCTGTTTTAATGATAGTGTTAAATATAACCTTTCCATCATCGGAGAAACCCTTTTCTTCCATAGCCAAAGATTGAATTGTGATTTTCACTCTTTCATCAAGTGGAATAAATCCTAATTCATTCTTCATAAGTGTAAGACGAGGCATATCGAATTCGGTTTCAACAGCTTTCGGAGATACATAAATATCTTTAGTCATTTTAGTATAAATGCCTGGTTCGAGAAACGGCGACTGCCAGTCATTAAAATTGCTCCAATAGACGATAGGTTCTACTATTATCTCAGAATTGTCTTTACTTATTTTTACATTGTAGTGATATTTTTCTCTATCCTTGAATTGTTGCTCTATTCTCTCTTTTCCGATAAAAGTAAAGTTGTATCCAAAGGCGGATTTACTTTCATTTAAATTGAGTCTCAGTTGCTGAGTCTGGGTAAATCCACCTGCAGAAACAGCACCTATTATCAATATAGCGACACCCAAGTGTGAAAGATACGAACCAATATGTCTTGGATTCTTTATAATGTTTTGTACTAAGAATTCCAAATTTGAAAGTAAGGAAAAAATCGCAGCAAAGGTTAGTAACAAGTAGTTAATTTCATTCAATCCTGCAAAATATAAAGCTATGGATAGTACAAGTGATGCACCTAAAGGGAAGATAACTTTCTTGGAAATATCTTTCCAATTACTCGACATCCAACGTTGATATAAAGATAAGCCATTGAGAAGTAGAAAAACGAATGCAAAAACAGAGCCAAATTTATTATAATTACTTATGTCTATTGCTGCTTTGGGCTGGCCAAAAAGTTCTGCAATAGCAGGCCAACTTGTGCCAATAATTACGATTATTGCCAAAGCCAAAATTACAATAGAACCGAGGGTAAGAGAATATTCTTTTGATAGTGATTTGAAATTGGATTTTTCGAGATATTTATTTATATCCTTAATTCTATAAATAATAAAGAATATTGCAAGTGCTGTGAACGTAACCATAAAGATTATAAGCATATTATAAACAAGAGCTCCAGGTGCAACGAATGAATGAACCGATGTATCACCCAAAACTCCGCTTCTAGTAAGGAACGTAGCATACAGTACAAAAATAAATGATAATATACCTAATATAAAGTTGGTCTTAATAAGTCCATTCGTTCTTCGTTGAACTAAAGCCGTATGGACAAATGCAACAATAAACATCCATGGAATTAGTGAAGAATTCTCTACAGGATCCCAAGCCCAAAATCCACCCCAACCAAGTGTTTCGTAAGCCCAAAAACCGCCTAACATTATACCAAGTCCAAGTACAGAGCCACCAACCAAGGCCCATGGCATTACATAATCAATCCATTGTTTGTACTCTTTTTTAATCAGGGCTGCAAGTGCATACACAAATGGAATAGTCATTAAGGAATAACCAAGGAATAAAATTGGTGGGTGAATATTAATCCAATAGTTTTGCAAAATTGGATTAAGTCCCCTACCATTAACGGGCATAAAATCAACTGCAAGTTTTTCTTCTACAAAAGTTTCCCAAATATAGTTAAAAGGGCTTTTGAACACCAGAATAAGTGCTACAAAAAAGATTACTAAAGTATAGAAACCCATTGCATAGGATTCCAAATTATGTTTGCGGGCACTTGGTATAACAAACAATCCCAAAACTGACAATATAATCAACCATAATAAGAATGAGCCTTCCTGACCAGAATAAAAAGATGCAATTAGAAAAAAGTCATGCAATTCGATTGACGAATATTCCCATATATATGTAAATTGGAAGTTATGTCCAAGAATATTTGAAAGTAGAAATACTGAGGCTGCAATTACAGCGGCTGTCATTAAGTAATATAGATAAGTAGCGTATTTTTTTAGGTATGGCTTTTTATCCGACAGAAAATATATTATAGTGGATAAAAAACCCAATAAGACTACAATATATATTAAAATTTTACCAAGCATTGTATTACCTGTTAAAAAAAAAGTTAATAAATTATTAAGAATTATTAATTCTTGTTATTGTATAGTGAAGCACCTTTTAATTCTTCAAACTGACCCTCGTATTTGGAAGGACATTTTGTAAGTATTTCGGAAGCGTGAAAGTCCTCTCCAACATATTGACCTTTTATAACTACCATAGGTGCAACATCAAAGTTATTAGGTTTACCACCCTTTGATATTACATTGGTTTTGTTACCATTTTCATCAATCATAGAGAATTTAAATTCATTGCTTCGAGTGTTATAATCATAGGGTTGGCTTTTATCCCATGAACCTATTACCTGTACAATTTTGCCATTGTCTTTGGCTTTAGAGAAGTCAGCATATTCAATTTTTGATGAATTAAATGACAATAGTGCCACTACTACAAAAACCAAACCTATTGCTGTTCCGATGATATATTTAATTTTCATGATTTTTCCATAATTTAAAAAAATTATTTAACTAATATACGTAAATAAAATGAAATAATTTCAAATAAAGATTACTCTTCGATTACTCTTCGATTACTCTTCGATTACTCTTCGATTACTCTTCGATTTCGCCTTGTAGCTTTTGTTTGATAGTTTTTTCGAGTTTGGACAATTTATTGTCAATCATAAACAAATATATAGCAATGCCAAACCAAATAATGAGTGCTATACCCAGAACTATATATATTGAATTGTTGTGTAGGAACTCTTCCATAATTTTATCCTAATTAATTTTATAATCTATTTTTTTATATCTTACTAAAACATTAAGTAACCAGAAGTAAATGATTGTAAAAGAAAACAATGCTAAACCAAATCCATAAACTAAAGTAGTGTCGAGTGAGTTTGGCTGTGGTGTAACTAATGGACCAGCGCTGCTATCATTAGCAGAACCTGGATGTAAGCCGCTTGACAATCTTGGAAGAACAAAAACCAAAAATGGTACTGTTACAAAAGAAATAATTGAATATACCGAACTTAGTCTTGCTTTTCTTTCTTCATTATCTATCGCCGAGCGTAGTGCAAAGAATGCGGCATAAATAAGAATTAGTATAAAAATAGAAGTTTGACGAGGATCCCAGTTCCAATATGCCCCCCAATTATATTTTGCCCACAGCATTCCAGTAACAGTTGCTAATACTGCATAAAATGTTCCAAGTGATGCCGTTGATACGGTATAAATATCCCACACCAAGTCTTTGGTTTTTAGATACCTGATTGCATAAATCATCGACATCAAGTATGCAACAACTGCAATCCAAGCAAGTGGCACATGAAGATTTAATATTTTTATTCTTTCATTAAGATTTGCAACAAAAGGATAGTCAATTAAAGGATTAACAGCCAATGTTTCTATATACTCTATAGCATCGTTTTGTTTGTCGTAGCGAGCCTGGATTACAATCTCATTCCTTGATTTAAATTCGTCAGGTAATACGAGGGATTTAACTAGTAATTTATTGCGAAAACTCAGTGAATCAAAGTTAGTGGATAAATTATCTTCTTTACCTATTATCACTTTCCAAACTCCATTTTTTTTATCTTCTAAAACTTTCGAATCCAACACAGATATGTGTAAATTCATTGATTCGTAGAATCCTTTTTTAAGATAAATGGCGTCGTCAATTGTGGCTGATATTGGTGGAAAAATTGTGAGGATAAGCGACAAAGCAACCAATACAATGGCAATCAATCTCCACCAAAAAGGTTTCCTGCCACTTATATTGGGAAATATACTAAATAGAACGGCTAATATTATTGAGCCGAACATAATCAAAAATTTCATATTTTAATCCTATTTTGAATTTTAATTTTAACTAAATTAAGGATTTTTATTGATATAACCTAAACTAAATGCTTTCTTAGTTGTAGTATGTTTCGTGGATTAGATTTATCAGATGGACTGTATGAGATTTCGTCCATAACGTGTCTAACAATCTGAATACCCAATCCACCGCGTCTAAAATTAGCAAAATACTCGCTCATGTCAATATTGTTTTTAGTAGTAAGATCAAATGGAGAGGCATCGTCAGAAATAGATATTATAAAATCATTCTTTTTATGCTCAACTTCAATACAAATCTCTTTAGATTTATCCAATTTAAAGGCATGATTAATTAAATTTGTACAAACTTCATCGACAGCAAGGATAATTTTATTCGTATCCACCTCATTGAAACCAAAATACAATGACCAGAACTGGATAAAATCTCTGATTTTCTCTAGTTCTTTGCTGTTACCTTCAGCACAAAGGGATTTATTATATTTTTTTGTTGACGTTTTCATTCAGAATTTTCATCATAAATTTTTCCCGGGAGATTCTTTCATCAGAGTCAATATCAAACAACATTGGAAATCCCAATAAGTCGAAAACAGAAAACACCTTATCACTCATCTCTGCAAGTTTAATATCGCCATTATCTTTTCTTAAATCTTCAATAAAAGCCATAAACACTCCAAGACCTGCACTACTAATATAATCAAGTCGCTTGAAATTGACTATAATTCTCTTATTGCCATCTAAAATTGCATTTTTTAGGGCATTCTCAAAATCTGGTGCAGTATGAGCGTCCAAAAATCCAGCTATATCTAAAAAAACAAGCTCGTTTTCATACCTAAAGTTTACTTCAAATTTACTATGTTCAAGCATTTCTTTTCCGACAATTTATTAATTTGTTATAGAC
>CAYUZZ010000107.1:0-7212 GCA_964449505.1 uncultured Hyphomicrobiales bacterium
AAACCGGCTAATTTATAGACCGAATCAGGGGGGTCAGCTTAGACCGAAATATCCAAGAAATATAAATAGATTGGCAACAGCATCCAATAAGCCTGCTGATAGGATGAAAAATGGTCTTTTAATAATCCCAGAATCGGTGGAAACAGGCCGCCTCCGGCAATACCCATTACCATTAAAGATGAACCTTTTTTTGTGAATTTCCCCAGGCCAGCAAGTGCCAATGGCCAAATAGCCGGCCATAATAATGAGTTAGCCAAGCCTAAAATTGCTACAAAATAGATGGATATTCCTTTGGGAAGCAAGACAATTAACAATGATGATAAAATACCCAAGCCAGCATTTAATTTCATTGCATTGGTTTGGGATATGACTCTGGGAATAAGGAATATTCCTAACATATAACCTATAATATATCCGGCAGAAACAAAAAATGCGTACTTCTCGGGTGATGGTAATCCGATTTCAATGGCGTAGTCGTTGATTGAAACCAATGCAATAGTTTCTACACCTACATAAAAGAATATAGCCAGTGCACCAAGCAATAGATGAGGGAATTGGAGAATGCTGGTTTTGGATTTGGAATATTCTGAAGATGGATTTTTTTCGTCTTCACCTTTAGCTTTTAACTCGGGAAGTGGGGAAAAAAAAGAAAGTATTCCCAATAAAATCAATATTGCTGTGATAATATAAAAAGGAACGATTGCATCATTTAATTGAACGTTTATCGTATCCATAAAAATGGCAAGAATAACAGGTGCCAGCCCAAATGATAATTTGTTGCAAGTCCCCATTATACTTATTCTCTTCGCGGCACTATTCTCCGAACCAAGAATTGTAATATATGGATTAACAGCCGTATTCAGCAATGTTTGTCCCAATCCATTTACAAATAATGCAAATAGGAATATTGGAAAACTGATCCATCGCGCAGCAGGTATAATTAATAGCATTCCTAATGCCATTAAAAGAAATGAAATAAACATAGATTTTTTATATCCTACCTTCATAAGTATCTTGCCAGATGGCAACCCAAAAAGTACAAAGGCAGAAAACGTAGCTGTTGTAACAAGGTACGACTTTGCAGTGCTAATATTAAATGCAGCTTTAACAAACGGAACAAAAAATGCATTAATTCCTACAGCAAAACCCAATACCGAAAACATAACTGCGATAATAATCATGGGGAGAATAAAACTATTCCACTTTTCTATTTTACTTTGGATATTCATTCTTCGTTTTTTAGTTGTGACTGTAAATTTTTTATAACCACGCTCAAATTCATATCTGCATTTTTTAATTGCTTAAGCGCTTCCTCCTTATCCTTTTTGTAAAGAATTTCAAGAATTGATTGAGCTCGTTCTATCAACTTGTTATTTATACATGCCACATCAATCATATAAGAACCAGCAACCTTACCCATTTTTATCATTACTGATGAAGAAATGATATTTAATATTTTCTTTGTCGCTGTACCTGCTTTCATTCGCGTGGAGCCTGCAACAACTTCAAACCCTGAATTCAGGGGGATTACTGTATGGCAATACGGTAATTCCATTTGTGGTTCTTCACTTTGAATCATAACCGAATATGCTCCCCTTTCTTTTGCCACAGCAAGTGCCGACTGCACATAATAAGCAGTTCCGCTGGCTGATATACCGATTACAGCATCTTCCGGTTTTATATTGATTAATAACATTTCAGGCACAGAACTAGCATCTTCCTCAAAATCAGATTCAATTTCAATAGCTGCATCGGCTACACCACCTGCAATGAGACAAAGAATTCTATCTTCGGGGAATCCATAAGTACAAGGTATTTCAACTGCATCCATAGCCGCAATCCTGCCACTGGTTCCTGAACCAACATAGATTATTCTTCCACCTCTGTTTACCCTATCTGAAATCCCATCAATAACTTGCTCGATAACCGGAAAACTTTTTTCAAGCCATTTCCCGGCTTCCTGTTCTGCCTTCCCAAAAAGTCTTACAAGCTCGAAAGTTGATAAATTCTGGAGCTGAACATTTTTATTGTAAGGAATTTCTGTTGGCATTGATTTATAAGGTTGTTTCACCTGCCAGGCTCTTGCCGTTGACTCTGCCTTTGCCAATAAAACAGCTCCAAGCAGTTGCAGTTTATTGCCTTCTTTTAAGACTTTTGCTCTAATTACTTTGTCCAGTTCAACTTGCTGTTCAGCTAATCGTTTATTGAGATTACTTTCCAATGGATAGTTACATAAGGTGACCGCATCAGCCAGGCCACCGCATATCATGACCTCATCGAGATTATAAATAATTGAAGCGGTATTAATAATTTTCACCAGATTATTTAGGTATTCTTCTCTTGTATTTTTATGCGATTCCTGGGTTAAAACTTCAATTAAATTGTTTTCGTCACTCTCAGATGCTAAATTTGATGCACTTGCAATACTATCTTAGAGTCCTGATGGGGTTCTTATACTTCCTATCAGGTTAAGCATTTTGCCGGGTCTCCATCTTCGGCCATTTCGCCAAACGGTAAAACCAAGACCGGTTCCAATAGGCATAATTCCAACAGTTTTATTCCCCTTAAGAAGTCCTGATTCCGCGATTCCAATTGTAGCCGCATCGGCATCATTAATTACAATTGCGCTACATTGTAATTGTTTTTCCAATTCCGTCTTCCATAATTCAGTTTTTAAAACAGTTAAATGTTCTGCTGCTTTTAAAACCTTTGTTCCCTGGTAATTTACAATCCCGGGAGTAGAAATACCAATTCCTACAATATCATCACTTTTCACACCAAAGCTTGCAATTAGTTCTTTTAGTACCGCAATTATTTCTTTGGGTTTCGCATTTTTATGTAATGGACTTTTTATTTTTTTTATATCAAAGTTGTTGAATTCATAAAATCTACTTTGATCAAATGAAGTTTGATCAAAAACGGTCCCTTTAATCCATGTGCCTCCTATATCAATTCCCAAATATTTCTTTTCCATTATAAATTACCTATTTCTATTGTGTTAATCAATGTCCCTTTATTCGAACAAAAGTTATACAAGTGTAAATAAGCATAACTTTTATTGTTAGCTTACTCCATAAGAAATAAAATAGACGTATTACTCTCCCAAATATCCCCCTCGTTTACTTTAAATGGATTATTACTTTGCCATATTTCTCCTACTTCTTTCAATTCCGGATCATCAAAAACAAGATTCCTGTAGTACTTGGTGTAATTTGGTCTATCCCAAATAAACTGAATTGCAGAATTATTATTTAAACTAAATTCGCTATTGATTAAAGCTGATAATCCATTACTATCATTCCAAATGCGCAAACTATTGCCTGTTCCCTTACATTTAAAATCAGAAGATCTGTCTAATATGCATATTTCAGATGAATTCGTCTGACAAAATTCACCAACATCAACACTAATAGAAGAAATAGACATATAAGCAGTTTCTATTACCGACTTTTTTTTCCAGTTTAGGCGATTGTAAGTCTCGTAACCACTATTCTTAAATACCGATCTTTTAATATGAACAGCTTCAACTATACGATTTGAATTAATAGCCTTGCCATTTTCAAGCGATTCGTACATATTTGATTTTTGAATATAAGCAAACTCTTCACATGGTTTTAAATAAAAATTTTGGTCTAATTCTGTTGATGAAAGCTGAACACTATCAATATAAAAATTAACTTCAATTAGCTGCTCATCACCATGAATACCTCCTGTAAAATCAACTTTATTGGATGTGCGATAAACGCATTCAGATTCTCCTGTTGATAAAACTGTTAATCCTACATATTGCATACTTTTACCATCAAATTCGTAAATAAGTCCCTTTTGAAGCCTATATTGATTGGAGTAAACTAAATCAGAGGTATCCTGCTCATGAGATACTTCAAATCCAAAATAATAAATTGGATTTATTTTGTTTTGAACATATATAGTAAATTTTTCTTTCCCGTTAAAATCCTTATTTTCATAACTTACATAGCATTTTCTAAAATTATTTTCACTATTACAGGAAATTATAACAATTGTCAACAATAAAATTATTAGTAAAAGTCTTGAAGTGAACTTAAATACTTTCATCAAAAGCTATTTCATATTTACTATTTCTTCTCTGTATTCATTCCAAATTTGATTAGCAATAGCAATTGGATCACCAACTGGTTCAGAAGTAATATTTTCATATTCTAATTCTGAATCAACCCAATCTTCTTCCCATTTTGTAATTTCGCTATTGAAATTATCCATATTTAAAACCTTGCCTGTCAAAATCTCATCCCTCATGGCAGAAAATAATTCTTCCCACCTGGGCAAATAATAATAGCTGTACATTCCAGCCCAGTCTTTTTTTGCATAGTCGTTAATACGCCTGGAATATTCATTCCCCCAGGTTGTTAATATTGCTTTTGCATTCCATACATATAAACGCTCCTCTTCAGCACTTGTGGCGCGTTCTCTGCTGTCAGCAATCCATTTTCCAAATAAAAATTCATCTCTTGTGGCTAATAATTGTTCCATCTTCATCGCCAACTCTGTAAATTCTTTTACTGAGGCATTAAATTCTTCAACGTCCTTGAGTTGATAACTGGACGTTATGTTGAATAATAAATGCCCTGCATATTGACCTAATACCTGCTTTAAAAAATGTACAATATCATATTGATATGCATCATTGTTTTTAAGAGTATTTTGGGATTTAAGAAGTAAGTCGATGCTTGATACAGATGGTTTTGAAGGTATGATATCCGTTTCTAAAAGATGTGGCCTGGATAAAATTGGATTAGTAGCAAAAGGCCCGGTTTTTGTGTAATAATAATTAAAAATCAAATCCCAGGCGTTCCTTATATCATCATTATAGATTCCATATCTTGACGTTAAAAAACCAACTTTCCATTTATTTAAATCCGGAACTTCATTTTCCCAAATCATGTCCGTAACAAATTTAAATATAACCGGATTGTACCCCAACCCTTCATTCAATAAGCCCAATCCAACTATATCACCCTTTTCAGGATGCGATAAAGCCTTATTAAGATTTTCAGCGATTTGAGATAAACCTCCAAAAACATCAACTTTATCACCAAAATTCTGTACTATCGACCAAACCCACGGCTTATTATACCAACCTTCATGCTTGTAAAAGCCAGTTGCGTTCCAGCTCTCACCTTGCAATTCCAATACGATCATTCGGTCGTTAACTGCACCTTCCAAATAGGCTTCAGTACGCTCTTTAGTCCAAAATTGAGCTTTAAAATTAAATGGCCAGCCTTGCAAAACCCATTTGCTCTGCGGATCAGCCTCATCAAGCATGGACATTACCGTTTCGCTCATACTTTTTAAAAACTCAGGATCGCCGTTTTCAGGAATCATTTCAATAAATTGATCGACGGCATAAAAATGGTCTGTTCCATATTCCTTTGTCAACTCAGAAATAAATTCCTTGCCAATTTCCTTAAAAAGTGGTTCTTGCCAATCAAGCAAATAGGTTTCGGGGAATTCAATCCACTTCAATTTCGTAACTTTTAATTGTGGATTCTTCTTGACTAAAGCTTCAGGTATGTGACCTGTAAAACCTTGCAGAACAGGGGTCATTCCAAGTTGTCGTTGTCTTTCCAGTATTTTCTTTTGAAGTAAATTTTCATATTCGATATATGATTGTGGTAAAGGGCCGCCGTAACCATCTAAACAACCCATTCTTCCAAAGCCAAGATAAGCCGGACCTGGGAAAAAATCTTCCAATTCGGCGTCTGATAAACCATATTTTTTATAAACTCGTTGCCACACAATTTCCTGACCCATTGGCGCCAATGGCATGTTAATCCCGTTTAAAGCCATCCAATCAATTAATTGTTCCCATTGTTCCCAATCCCAAAAAAGCATAGAATACGAAAAAGTAACGTGATTTAACATATATCTATGTTTATATGGGGTGACTTTTCTAATTTTTGTAAAATTGCGGGGTAATTCTTCAATGTCTAAATTTTTCCCGGTTCTGAAATTGTAAAAAGCATCGCAGTAATTACTTAAATAATAATTAAATCCGCTACATATTGCGACACCCGATGAGCCTCTGATTATTATTTTTTTATTGGTTGACTCTATTTCAAAAACATCATTATCTCCGTCCTTTTCAATCAATTTCAAAATAAATTGCTCTGAATGCTCAGGCAACACTCTGCTAATTACACCATAAGCAGCTTCAACTTGTTTATTATTTGTTTTAGTCATCTTACAAGACCAAAATGATATCAACACAACGATTGCAATACAACTTAAATAGATTATTTTTTTCATTTTTTGTACGATTATTTGATGAAAAGACCCATAGAAAAATTGATAACTGACAAAAGAGGCTAACAGATCAACCTGCGAAACCATGACGTTGGGAACTGTGCCAGGTTTGATATGATTGGGCCAGGATATTCACTTGCCCAGTTTTTATTATCTGGTGAAAACTTTTTATTTTTTTTGCCGGAAATACGCAATGCGAGAAACCCAGCAAAAAGGTTAGATAAATAATATTTTTTAAACGCATCTTTCTAATTTTTATAAGTTTAAGCTATTTCGTTGCCGTTTTCTGCACATCTTTAATTACCAAGCAAGATTTTTTCTGATTGACTGTAAAAATTCTTACTTCGCAAAGTAACCAAATACATTCCCGGAATTAAATCACTTATATTCAGTGATTGGTTCACTTCGTTTCCAATTGATATTTCATTATTTGTATTAAAAACCATATTCCCTGCCATGTTATATATCTCTATGGAATAGTTTGTATGATTAAAAGCCGATTCAGTCTGAAAGTACAAAATCCCCGAAGTTGGATTTGGATAAACTTTCAATTGCTTTTTTAAACGGAAGGATTCTACCATAGCAGTATTTATGTCTTTATGCGGCATTTCATATTCTGCCAGTGGTCTTAGTCCATTCCATAAATTCAAGTTGTTATGCCCCTGTTTTAAATTTTGAAAAGGACCAGGCAAGCCGGAGCCATCAGCGGGGATTGTTTGTCCGAAAAAATCTTCCCTTACTTTTGAATGAGACTTCGTTTTTGGAAGAAAAAATGCATCATTCACATTCATCTGTATTTTTAAATTTGCCGAATCGAATACACAACTTAACTGATTATTCAGAATACTATTCAAATCAGCATTGAAAGAAGCATTGTATTTGCTCCACTGTGCCTTCCAGTCATTAAAATTATACATCGAATACAGA
>CAYUZZ010000108.1:0-7061 GCA_964449505.1 uncultured Hyphomicrobiales bacterium
AAACGGGAATCCACTCACAATTTCCGAAGATGGATACCCTTTTTCAAGGGTATGATACTTATTTTCTCTTTGTCATTCCCTCGAAAGGGGGAATGACAGAAAAATTTTAAAGAAAATTACAATATTTCAAAAGAAAAACAACAAGTTTTCTATGCAAAATTACGATATTTCAAAAGAAAAAAAGCAATTATCAATAGAATTATTCAATTTTTCTTGGGAAATCTGATGAGAATCTTGAGATACTTTCAATTTTTCTCAATACAAATTCTCTTATTAAAATTAAACGGCACCGGAGCATTTCCACCATCGTGACGGTAGATATTTTTACACTTGCAGTATTCTTCTTCGGGGAAAACCATAAGGAACAGCAACATCAATGACGTAAATCGTCTGTCCATTTTGAATATGATTAATTGAATTTGAAGTTATAATTTGGTTTGGATGATGGGCGCAATTTACAATTAATTTAATATTGTTCTTTTAACCCATGCAACAGTTATTTTCAATTTTATCAATTCGGGTGAAAATTGTTTTTATATTCTTTTCTGAAATTTCTGAGTTTATTACAGATTGGACTAAAAACTCAGGAATTTTCTTTAACAAGGAATCTCTTGAAATCTTTCCCATCAAATATTGATTGTAAAATTTTTTTTGTTTGCTTTTTTTTAAAAAATGATATGCAATTCTTGTTTGGAGAGTGTCACAAGCATGTTTATCTATTTCAACATGAGCAACAGGTTCAAATCCTTCCCGGATAAAACCCTCTGATAAACCACCAGCCCCTGCAAAAAGATCAATAAACTTTAACATAATTTATCTTTTTTATTTTAATAATTCTTTTTTATAAAAGCAAAAAAGGGATATGAAATCCTTCATATTCCCCCTTCAAAATGTTGTTTTGAAAATCATTCTCATTTTCTTTTTAACTTCAATTTTATATCATTTTTTCTTGCTTTTTTAAGTTTTCTTACTCATTCCATACTCGAATTTTCAGACCACTTTATTTTTCAACTACTGAGTACCGGGAGAGGGATTTGAACCCCCGACACATGGATTATGATTCCATTGCTCTAACCAACTGAGCTACCCCGGCAAACTTTCGAGCTACAAAGGTAATACTTTTTTGTGAAATGAACAAAAATAATTATACTAAGGTGAAATAATCATAAGTCGAGTCGTTGTGAATCTGCAAAACCCCAGCTCTTACTAACCTTATCATCAATCTTTCGGCACGTCGGGTGGAAATGTTAACAATTTTGGAAAAATCTTTTACTGTGGCACGTTCATTTTGTTCCAAGAAATCGAATAGTCTCTTTTCATTTTCGCCTATACTTAATTTTAAAGGTTTGTCGTCGGTTTGCGATTTCATTAGTCTGGTCATTTCCCGGCTTGCTTCAATAGATTTCTCGCCCACTCTGATATATGCTTTTAGAATTTCTTTTTTGCTTTGTTTATCATCAATAATAATCTTATGCGGTTTGTTATCTGATGGGGTGATAGTAAGCACCAGCACATCTTTGTCACGCACATTGATTATTTGTATATCAGGATTGATTGGTGGGTCAACAAAGAACATACATGTACGTTCGATTATATCGCTCTCAGATTTTTCGCTTTCAATTCCATAAATCCATCCATTGTCATCTACACCAATCAGCAAATACCCACCACGCGTATTTGCCATAGCTACAATTTCTTTGGCTAGTTTTTCTGGATTAGTAGATTTTCGTTTGAACTCTAATGTAGAGGATTCTCCCTTAGCAATCAAATTCAGTAATTCTTTTGGTCGCATAAGTATTTAATCTATAAAATTTTTGAAATATTAATCATCATCTGCATTTAATTCTGGCAAATATAATGAACCGTCAGCTTTTATCATTGGATAATTAGGAAAAATGTCCCCTTTCTGTATTTTATTTAATTTTGATTTTACTAAGGTTCTCCTTAATGCAGAGATTCGTTCATACATAAGTATCCCATCTAAATGGTCGTATTCATGCTGGATTACTCTCGCTAAAAATTCGTCAAATTCCCTGATATGCTCTTTCATATTAATGTCGTAATATTTCACTTCAATTTTTGATGGGCGTTTTACATTCTCAAAAAAATCAGGAACACTGAGACATCCTTCTTGGTAATCAATTTCATCATCGGAAAATTCAATAATTTCAGGGTTTATAAACGTTATTGGCTCGGGTTTTTCATTGCTGTCTTCGGCTCTTAAATCAATGATAAAAATTGACAATGACTTGCCTGCTTGGTTAGCTGCAAGTCCTACACCATTTGATATATTATAAAGGGTATCATACATATTTTTTACAAAATCAAAAACTTCCTGATTTATTTCTTTTACAGGTTCAGTTTTTTTCTTTAAAATAGGGTGAAAGCAATTATAAATCGGTAAAACTGACATTATGTTAAAAAATTATTTTAAATTTTGTTTCACGAGTTTAATAATGAAATATTTTTGTTATATTAATAATACAATTTGGAGTAAAGTATGAATATTACGGTTATTGGTTGTGGAAAAAGCGGTTTTGCTGCCGCTAAATTGGCTGTTGATAGAGGCTACAAGGTACACTTGACTGAGAGTAGAGACATTGACAAGTACCAAAAGGAATATGAGGAATTAAAATCAATTGGTGTTGCTTGCGAATTTGGTATCAATAGCTATAAATATCTTGATAATTGTGATATGGTGATTTGCTCTCCCGGTATTGCTCGTGATAATAAATTTATCAGGGAATCTGAAAAAAGGAATATACCTGTTATCAGTGAAATTGAATTTGCCTTCAGGCATACTAATGGAAAAGTTGTTTCTGTTACTGGCACAAATGGTAAGACTACCACTACTGCCCTAATAAATTATATTTTGAGGAGTGCAGGTAATAAATCGGTTGCTTGTGGTAACATAGGATATGCATTTTCGGAGGCTGTTTTGAATAATGATGATGATACCATTTATGTGGTTGAGGCATCGAGCTATCAATTAGACAGAATAAGCACTTTCAAGCCAGATGTTGCACTTATTCTAAATATTAGTCCCGACCATCTCGAGTATCACAAAAGTATGGAGAATTATATTTGTGCTAAGTGGAAAACTTCTTCTTTACAAAATGAAAATAATTTGTTAATTTTAAATGCTGACGATAAAACAATTCTGGAAAATAGTTTTAAAACGTCGGCAAAAATTGGATATTTCTCGTCGAATCCTGTAGGTTGTGGGATCTACACTAAAGGTAACGAGATATTTTTTAAAACAGCAGATAAAGAGGAGTTATTGATGGTTACCGAGCAGCTTGGTTTACCAGGTATTCATAATATATACAATTCTATGGCTGCAGCACTTGCAGCAAGATTTTTGGAAGTTACAAACGAAGATATCAGAGATAGTTTAATTAGTTTTCGTGGTGTTGAACATCGGCTGGAGTATGTCCGTACTTTAGCTGAAGTTGACTTTGTGAACGATTCTAAGGCAACAAATATTAATGCAACTTGGTTTGCATTATCCAGCTATAAAAAACCATTAATTTGGATAGCAGGTGGCAGAGCAAAAGGTAACGATTACTCTGAATTAGACTTATTTGTAAAAAATAATGTAAAAGCAATTATCTGTATTGGTGAAGAATCAGAAAATATCTTCAATCACTTCTGTTCTAATGTTAGATGTATAAAGGCATCAACTCTACACGAGGCAGTAATCAATTCTATTGAATGTGCAGAACGGGGTGATTTGGTATTGTTTAGCCCTGCCTGCAAATCATTTGATATGTTTATGAACTTCGAGCAAAGGGGCGATGAGTTTAAATCAATTGTAATGGATTTATGAGCAAAAAAAATAATATAGGTTATGTAGATTGGATTATTCTAATTCCAATTGTGGCACTGATGTTATTTTCACTATCTTTTGTTTATTCGGCAAGTGCTTCAATTGCTGAGTTAAAATTCGGTGACCCAGAAAAATTATTTTTCAACCATGCAATAAGAGTTCTAATTGGCATAGTCATCATTTTTATTTTTGCTAAGATTGATTATCATTTATGGTCAAAGTTATCGCTATATGGGATAATTTTGGGAATAGGTTTGCTGGTGGTAGTATTGTTTAGTGGAAGTTCTATCAAAGGTGCATCGAGGTGGATACCATTAGGTCCGCTTAGTTTCCAACCTTCAGAATTTGCAAAATTTGCAATGGTAGTTCATTTTGCAGCCTTGCTAAGTAAAAAACAAAAATTTATAAAGGATTTCGAAAGAGGCATTGTTCCATTTATAATCTGGACAGCAGTTATCTGTCTGTTGATCGCTCTGCAACCAAATTTTTCCACTATGACAGTTATCTTTTTAATTGCAATTTCCATGATGTTCATTGGAAATACTAATCTAATCCATTTGGGTGGATTATTAGTTACTGGACTTATTGGTGGTCTTACCTATATGATTAGTGCCGAATATAGATTAAATAGACTCAAAGCATTTTTTGGCATAGGTGATTCGCCAACCCACGAATCTGTTAATTATCAGTTGAATCAGGCATTGATTGCTTTGGGCAATGGCGGGCTATTCGGTTTAGGCACAGGACAGAGCCGCCAGTCACAACATTTTTTACCAGAATCCTATGGAGATTTTATTTTTTCCATTATAGGTGAGGAATATGGATTTTTTGGATTAATTTTAGTTCTTGGGGTATTCGTAATCTTATTTTGGAGAGGAATGCTTATTGCAAGAAAGGCTCCAGATAATTTTGGATATTTCCTTGCAATCGGTATTCTTTTAACTTTTGCGATATATGTATTTGTTAATGCTGGTGTGAACTGTGGTTTGCTGCCTACAACTGGCGTACCGATGCCATTTGTAAGTTATGGAGGAACCGCAGTATTTTTCTATTCCGCTGCCATTGGAATCCTTCTTAATATTTCTGCTCAAGCTGGGATTAATCCAAGGATTGAGTTTGCACAAGACAACACTGAAGCAATTATTAATAAAGATGTCTCAAATTAAATCTTCATATTTTCGTTACTTGCATAGTTTTATATTTAGAGATTTGGTATGTATAAGTTGGATCCTTCGATAAAAACGGTTTGGACAATAAATTTTATTTTAAAAACTTTTTTCTATACTGTTGTATTATTCGTTGCAGATTTTATGTTTGTAAAGGGTAGTTATGGTGATTATGAATTTCCTACTGGAACAGCATCTTTTATTATCTTAATAATTGGTATCATTTTTTCGATTATTTTTCCACAATTAGCTTACAAATACTGGTCTTTTGATGTTCGTGAAAATGAAATATTCTTAGTTAGGGGTATTTTTACTCGAGTAAAAACCTTAGCACCATATTCTAAAATTCAACACATTGATTTGCAACAATCAATTCTTGACAGAATGTATCATATAGCCAAACTTGTATTATATACTGCGGGTACAAGGGGAGCAGATGTTGTAATCCCAGGACTTCCTCTCGAATATGCCGAGGATTTGAGAGACAGATTGAAAGACGTTACTTCTGTTGAATCACTATGAGCGGAATCGTAAATAAATTCTCTGAAGAAAGGAGTTTACACCCATTAACTTTAGTTTACAACGGAATAAAAAGTTCACCCCCACTGTTAATTTCACTTTATTTAGCTTTTGTGCAAAATGATAAAAGTGAATGGATGTACTCAATAATTCTGATAATTTTATTTTTTGGGATATTACCTTCTATCATTTTAAATTTTATCTATTTTAAATTTAAAATAACTGATAAAGAGATTTATATTCAAAGTGGAATAATTGCCAAGAAAAACAGGGTAATACCCATCAGTAAGGTACAAAATGTGAATTTTTCCCAGAATTTTTTTCAGAAATTATTAGGAATATCCCGAGTTCAAATAGAAACTGCAGGTGATATAAGTGCTGAAGGTGTTTTAGAATTCGTGTCGGTAGCGAATGCCGACGAAATTTCTAAAATAATAAAATACTATCAATCCAATGTAGATGTGCTTGGCATAAATCCAACATTAATAGAAAAGGAACATAGAATAGATTCTGCAGATGGCAAGCTTTTCTCGATGAACCTTAAAGATATTTTTATCTATGGAGCCCTAAGATTCAGACCAGTTTTCCTGTTCTTTGGTTTTTGGCTTTATTCATTTCTTCAGCAATTTAGTTTTTTTAATCTATACTTTGAAGATGTGTTTACCTCAAATATGAAAAATTTACAGGATTTAAATGTATTTTATTTAACATTGCTGGTTACTCTATCTATTATTGCAATTTTCTTTATCTCTTGGATATTAGATATTATTTGGACCATTAATACATTTTATGGGTTTAACTTAATAAACGAAAAAAATAAACTTATCACGTCTGGCGGGCTTCTTAGTAAACAAACACAAACTATCCCTTTTAAAAAAATACAACAGATTAGCATTGTTACTAATTTTCTGAAAGAGCATTTGGATTATTATAGCCTCAGATTTTATACAGCAGGTTTTGGACTTAAAGCTAAAGGCAATGATATAGCAGTCCCAAATGCCAAATTACAACTTATTTACGAAGTCATAGATAAGATTAAACAATACAGAATACCTAAGTATTTTTTATCAATATCTAAAAAATCTATTAAAAGAGTTTTCATTAGATATTTAGTATTGCTAATAATTTTCTCAATTGTATTGCAATATTTTAGTGTATATTTTTGGTTTTTATTGTTATTTTCACCTTTTTTATATTATTTTGCATTTTTAAATTGGAAGTTTAGAGGTTATTTGTTTATTGATAATACTTTGTATATTAAATATGGTGTAATAATCAGGAAAATAAATATTATACCTATAAAAAAATTCCAAACTCTGAAAATAAGGGAGACTTTTTTCCAGAGGAGATTGGGTTTGGCAACATTGATATTGGAGACAGCCGCAGTAACTTTAAGTGCCGAAACCTTGATTAGAGATATTGATATCGATGTTGCAGAAAAACTTTTTGATGAGATTTCTGAAAATTTTAATAAGCAATTTAATTCAGCTGAATAGGAGATATAATGATACATGATACTTATCTAACGATAATCCAAAAACACATTG
>CAYUZZ010000109.1:0-7037 GCA_964449505.1 uncultured Hyphomicrobiales bacterium
CCCCCTTCACGATGCAAATCAGGACCAGTTCGTTTGGATCCCCACTGGAAAGGATGGTCGTAAACAAATTCGCCTGCTTTGGAATATTCTCCGTAGCGTTCTGTTTCGGAACGGAATGGTCGTACCATCTGAGAATGGCAATTATAGCAACCCTCTCTAATATAAATATCACGCCCAATCAATTCTAATGGCGTATAGGGTTTAACACTTGCAATTGTTGGTACGTTCGACTTAATTATCTGCATTGGGACAATCTCAAGAAATCCACCAATTATAATTACCACAAGTGATAAAATAGTAAATTGTACTGGTTTGGCTTCCAACCAACGATGATTGAATCGTGCCTTGAAAACCTTTGGAAGCGGTGCTGCTTTAACAGTTTCGTTTGCTACAAATTGCCCTGCTCTTGCCGTTCTAATCAAATTATAGACCATTAGCAGAGCACCGGTAAGGAAGAGAGTACCACCCACAGAACGTAACACATACATTGGTATTAGATGGGTTACTGTTTCGAGGAAATTCTTATATAATAAGAAGCCTTCGGGGGAGAATTGCTTCCACATCAAGCCCTGTGTTATTCCAGCCCAATATAGGGGAATAACATAGAGTATAATCCCAAGAAATCCTATCCAAAAATGCCAGTTGGCAAGTTTTTTACTGTATAATTTTGTATTCCAAAGTCGTGGGAACAACCAATAAAGTATTCCGAATGTTAGCATACCATTCCAACCCAAGGCACCAACATGGACGTGAGCTATTGTCCAGTCGGTAAAGTGTGAGAGTGCGTTAACACTTTTGACTGATAGCATTGGTCCCTCGAATGTTGACATACCATAAGCAGTAACAGCAACCACCATAAATTTCAAAATCGGGTCTTCTCTTACTTTATCCCATACTCCACGAAGGGTAAGCAAACCATTAAGCATACCACCCCACGATGGAGCTATCAGCATTATCGAAAAGACAGTACCCAATGATTGAGCCCAGTCTGGTAAAGAAGAATACAACAAGTGATGAGGACCTGCCCATATATACAGGAATATTAATGACCAAAAATGTATGATGGACAATCTGTAAGAATACACAGGTCTTTCGGCTGCCTTAGGCATAAAATAATACATCAAGCCCAAAAATGGCGTTGTTAGGAAAAATGCTACTGCATTATGTCCGTACCACCACTGCACAAGTGCATCTTGCACACCAGCATATAAACTGTAACTTTTTATCATACTGTATGGAACTTCGAATGAATTAACAATATGCAGTACCGCAACGGTTACCCATGAGGCAAGGAAGAACCAAATGGCAACATACATGTGGCGCTCGCGTCTTTTTACAAGCGTCATTATCATATTTATTCCAAAAACTACCCAAATAAGCGTAATTGCTATATCTATGGGCCATTCTAATTCTGCATATTCTTTACCTGTAGTAATTCCCAATGGAAAAGTTATTGCAGCGGCTACTATGATCAATTGCCATCCCCAGAAATGAATTCTACTTAGCAAATCGTTCCACATTCTGGCTTTTAGCAACCTTTGCATAGAATAATATACACCCATAAAAATTGCATTACCCACAAAGGCAAATATCACAGCATTTGTGTGAAGGGGGCGTAATCTTCCAAAGGATAGATAAGGAATTCCAAAATCAAGTGAAGGGAATACTGCAGGTACGTATAATTGTATCGCAATTATAAGACCAACCAGAAATCCTACAATACCAAATACAATTGTTGCTATTGCAAACAACTTTACAATTGTATTGTCATAACTGAAGGTTTCCAAATTTCCGGTTTCAAATGTAGTTGAGTCAACTTGGCTCATTCATTTATCCTTTATTTTTTTATTAAATAATTTTCTCTCGTTTATCATCATTCAAGATTCGTAACGATGGGGTAAAAGTATCTTTATATTGATTGCTTTTTACTGCCCACAAAAACAATCCCAAAAATATTAGAGCTACAAAAAGACTCGATAATATAAGTAATATAATTATTGACATATTTCTAAATAGCACGCATTTATACTGTTTTACAATACTAAATTTATATTTTAAACTATTACTGCCCAGCAATAAGCAAAATAACAATTTATCTCGAATTATTAAACAGTTAACAATAAATTTATTTACTTTTCTATCACAATTCCTGAAAATTATTAAAGATTATGTCGTAAAGCATAGAATTTTATCCTTGTGACAGTAAGTGCAATAATGCTTACAGAGCTTAATGGCATCAGAATGGCTGCAAATACGGGTGATAATTCTCCCATAATTGCAAAACTGATACCTACAATATTATACAGAAAACTAATTATAAAACTAACAATGATAGTCTTACGTGCATATAGGGCTAACTTTATAAAATCCGGCAGTCTTGACAGATTCTCTGCGAGAATAATTCCATCAGATCCAGGTGTGAAATTTGCGGTATCCTCTGTAACGGCTACCCCAATGTTTGCGGCTTGCAATGCACCAATATCATTGAGACCATCACCAATCATCAATACTGTTTGCCCTTTGCTCTTTAATGATTCTATGTAATGGATTTTATCATCAGGAAGTTGATTAAATTCAATATCAATATCATTTCCAATCACTTCGGTGAGGGTTTTTCGTTCCGAATCATTGTCGCCTGATAGTACAAAAAGTCTAAATTTTTGTTTTAATTTCACAAATATTTCAGATATACCAATTCTTAATTTTGATGAAACAGAGAAATAACCTAAGTATTCATTATTTATTGATAGGAAGACTGTTGATTCATTCAAAAAATTACTTTGTTTCAAATCTTGACGGTTTGTAATCTGATTAAGAATCCATTTTCGGCTACCAAGTTTTATGTTATTTTCGCCAATAATGGCTTCTAATCCCATTCCTGGAATTTCTTGATAAGAATCAGGGCTTATAATATCGGCATCGAGATTTTCGTAAATGATTCTACTGAGGGGATGAGTAGAATTAGAGCTTACTGATTTTACCATATTCAGCTGGGCTTTAGTTAATTTTTTACCGTTGAATTCCACGTCTTTGATACTATGATAGGTCAAAGTTCCTGTTTTATCAAATACTATTGAGCTTATTTCGGATAATTTTTCGAGAATACCTGTATTTTTTAAATAAAAATGGTTTTTGGAAAAAACCCGCAGAGCTGTACCGAGGGTAAATGGAACTGTAAGTGCAAGTGCACAGGGGCAAGCAATGATTAGTACTGAAGTTAGTGCATGGAATGCTTTATCAGCACTCTGAGGAAGCCAGTAAAAAAATCCTGTTGCTGCAACAACAAGCACAATAACAGTAAAATAAGCCGATACTTTGTTAGTAATATTTTCAAACGAATGATTGATTTCTTTTTTGAAAGTATTCTTGTTCCAAAGTTCAGTCAAGTAACTTTGATTGAAGTTCTTTACCGTTTCTAATATTATGGAGCCCCCCGTTTGCTTTCCACCAGCAAAAATTCTTTCCCCAACATTTACATGAACAGGTCTGGATTCCCCTGTTACAAAACTGTAGTCAATTTCAGCATTACCATTGATTAATACAGAATCCGTAGGAATTATTTCAGAACTTCGAATTATAAGGCGGTCACCCACACCCAAATCTACAATTGGAATATGATATTCCTTGTTATTTTTTAATCGTAAAACAGAAAGTGGAAAATAAGACTTGTAATTCCTGTCGAATGATAAATTAAAGTACGTTTTTTGTTGAAAAATCTTTCCACTTAGCATAAAAAATACTAATCCAGCTAATGTATCTACATATCCCGGACCAATACCCGATGAAATATCCCATACGCTCCGCAAAAACAAAACGCTAATACCTATTGATATCGGTACATCAATACTTATAAATTTAACCCTGAGACTTGATATTGCTGACTTAAAATAATCCGAAGCAGCATATAATATCATCATTCCAAAAATTATATTTATACTATCGAAAAATTTCTTTATGACAGGTTCTAAATCACCACCTGAAAAATATTCGGGCAATGACATCAGCATAACATTGCCAAAGCAAAATCCAGCAATACCTATTTTAATATATAATGACCTATTATCACTTGCTTTTCGTGGACGTTCTGCATCGGCAATATTAAACTGTGGACGATATCCAATAGCCGACAAGAGTTCTACTACTGCCTTTAGGCTAACTAATTCATTATTATAAACTATTGAGACTTCTTTCCTCAAAAAATCTACCTTTGATTCGAGTATTCCGCCATTCAATTTGGATATATTTTCGATTAAATATAAACAGGCACTGCAGTAAACTTGTGGCAAATATAGCGTAACCTTCGACTTGTCGGCGATAGAATAATCAAGCATATTGGTTTTGATTCGCTCGTCATCTAAAAAATCAAATTCCCCTTGTGTAAATTTTGTTTGATTATTTTTATCAAAGTTTATTTCATCATACAATTTCTTCAATTCATCGTCATTCAGTAGCTGATAGACAGTTTTGCAACCATTACAACAAAAGACTTTATCTTCAATTCTGATGGAATCATCGCTACAAAAATCGCCACAATGGACACAAATTAAATCTTCTTTTGTCTCACTCATAACTATCTAATTACATACAGAATTTGCTCAATTAAATCTTGTGCTAATTCTTTATTTGTGGCTTCGGCAATTATTCGGATAATAGGTTCGGTATTGGATTTTCTTATTTGGACCCATTTATCGCCAAAATCAGCTCTAATTCCATCATCATCTGCTATTGTTGCCTGTTTAAAATAACTCTTTACCTTGCTACTGATTAAATCAAAATCGCCTACAAAATCTTGTTTAGTTTTTATCATTATTAATTCGGGGTAAGATTTGTTCAATTCAGAAAGTGACAATCCTGTTTTTGTTAACAAATTCAAAGTAAGGGCTATTCCCACAAGACAATCCCTACCGTAATGGCACTCTGGCAAAATCACTCCGCCACTACCTTCCCCTCCTATTACGGCACCTGTTAGCTTCATTTTATCTACAACATTTATTTCGCCAACTGGTGAACGAAATACCTTAGAGTCATATTTTTTGGCAATCAATTCGGCGAGTGCGCTTGTTGAATAATTAATCACTGCATCACCTGCCTTATATGAAAGTACAGAATCAATTGCAATGCAAACGGTTTTTTCTTCACCAATATGCATACCATTTTCATCAATCAGCACCAAACGGTCAGCATCGGGGTCAACAGCAATCCCTAAATCGGCATTATATTGTTTAACCGATTCTGCTAATTGCGATAAATTCTGGGGCAAAGGTTCGGGCAAGTGCGGAAATTCTCCGTTACCTTTGCAAAATAGTTCTATTACTTCGCAACCCATTTTAACTAATAGGTCTGGCACTATCAACGAGCCAGAAGCATTAACAGCATCAACCACCACCCTATAATGCTTTTCTCTGATGGAATTCAAATTTTGATTGATAATGTTTAGATTGAGCAGCTTATCTATATGGTAATTTTTTATATCGTTATCAATTATATTGTAATTAAAACTTTTGCCAGGCTTAGTAATAAGTTCTTTATTTAAATTTCCCCATAATAGTTCATTTTCTTGCTGATTGAAAAAAATTCCAGCGCTGTTAATAAACTTGAGTCCATTCCAATTGCTTGGATTGTGAGAAGCAGTGATTGCTATTCCAGCATTGCACTGATGCCTTTCTACTGCCAGCTGAACAGTGGGTGTGGGCACTATACCAAGCAAAATAACTTCGCATCCTGCCTCTAAAAGTGTAGCACTAACTATTGATTCTATCCATTTACCCGACGGACGACCATCTCTGCCAATAGTAATTTTACCTTTTGGAAACATTCTAACTAAGGCATTTGTATAATCCATTACCAATTCCGGAGATAAATCTCCATCTAATGTTGCACGCAATCCTGATATTGATTTAATTATCGACATTTTATTTAAAATAAATCTGTGAAAAAAATGTTTATCAATTTGTTAATAAGAACAAAAATATGACAAAATATTTAAATAACCCGATTTTGATTTTGATTTTTCGACTAATTGTGGGCTTCATTTTCCTATCATTTGGAGCCAGTAAAATTGCTATTACAGATAAATTTGCCTCCGAAATTGGAAATTATGGGTTTATGCCAGTATTTACTCTTAATTTAATCGCATTATTTTTGCCATGGTTGGAACTGATTGTGGGAATATTGCTTATTTTGGGTGTACGGCTCAGAACAAGTGCGATGATTAGCACTGTGCTATTACTAATGTTTATTGGTGCAGTTGCTTTTGCCATGATTATGGGGCTTGATATTAATTGTGGTTGCTCCAGCACGAATCCCCAGAAAGTTGGATTGCCGAAAATAGCCGAAAATGCTGGCTTATCAATTTTGTCGATAATTATTTTTGCTTTTCCAAATTCGAAGATTGGTTTAGAATCTTTTTTTACGAAAAATTTAAATGGAAACCTTAATTAACTTTTTTCATATTATCATAAATTCGTTTTACGATTTTTATGCCCCTCATATATGCATAAGTTGCAAAAGCAATATAGATTTAGCAAAAATCAACAGGTCAAAATATATTTGCAATAAATGCCTTGATAGCACTCCACTTGCTCCTGTTCATACCTATATCAAGAATGAATTAATTCAGACTTTGGGGATAGACAATACATATATTGATAATTCTTATTCCCTTTTTGCAAACAACGAAATCAATGATTTCAAAAAAGTTATATATTCCCTAAAATATCATAAGTTAAAAAATATTGGAGTTGAATTTGGTCAACTTCTTTGGAAAAAGATGCAGCAGGAGCATTGTTCTAATTACGATATAATTATTCCCGTACCCATTCATACAGCGAAAAAAAGAGAACGCTCCTATAATCAGAGTGATTATATTGGTCGTGGTGTTTCACTTTCGTCGGGAATTAATTTGGGTAGCAAGGTTGTCAGAAGAATCAAATATACCAAATCGCAAACGCAACTCAATTCGAGCCAGCGACAGATTAATGTGGCTAATGTTTATCAAGTTATGGAAACAGAGATGATTGATGCGAAAAAAATTCTTT
>CAYUZZ010000110.1:0-2897 GCA_964449505.1 uncultured Hyphomicrobiales bacterium
CTCTCAATTCTTTAGAATTAAATGGGAAGAAAATTCTGGCTTCAAGATTTGAACCTTTGGGTATATCCAGATATTCAATTGCATTTCTGCAAGTTCCTTTTGGAACTCATTATATCGTTTGTAGCGAGCCATTTGGACTTTATTCTTATGGATTTGGTTACGGAGATGTAGATGCTTATGATGCATACGGAAATATGGGAGGACAATCTTTTATGGAATATGTCCCAAAGACAGATACACTAGTTCCATCAGCTGATTTAAGCATTCAAGATGGGAAAGAAATTCTTATTATTAGGGACGATAGGATAGATGATACCGGATTGAAATCGTTCAAAATAATCGATAGTTCGGGTATTTATTTGAACGTTCCTTTGATTATGACTGGAGTTCCTCAAATACCTATAACAATAGAAGCCGAAAGTAAAATTACTGAAGGAAGGTTGGTTTTCGAAGTAACTGACGCATCCAACAATTCTCAAGTTTATACTTTGTGTTATTATTACAATATATCTGCTCAAAATTTTGAGTTTGAAATTACAACTGGTATTAATAATGCTTGTCTTTCCTCACCACAATTCGTTGTTGGTATATTTGGAAAATACTCTTTAAATTACCATCGTTCCAATTTTTCTGAAACCGATAATTTAAGTTTTCCTGGCACCACAACCGATGCATCAGGAAATGGTGGTTATTTTGGAATTTATGTTGGGAAAAAAATATCCGGCAATTTTGCATTTAATGGAAAGCTTAGTTTGGATAACTATGGTGGCATTCTCGATGCTCCTGATAGTGTCTTGTCAAGCATTAGGGATATCAATACAGGAGAACTCTTACCTTATCAGGAGACTCATAAAATTGAACTGAAGTCTCTTTTTTTAAATTTATCGATAGGTGCTGACTACACTTTCCTCAGGAATTTATATGCAAATTTGGCTCTAAATTTTGCAATGAGGTTAAACAACCAAATCGAAGTCAACAAGAAAATCAATATTCCCGATGGCTATGAATATTCTAACGGTTCAGACATTATGAAAATTGCTGTTGAGGAACTAAATACGCTCAGTTCAATTAGACTTGGCTTATCCTTTGGTTTGGGTGTTAATATTCCAATTAACAGATACATTAATCCATTTATTGAAGCACATTACAATTATTTCCCATTTAATATTATTGACAAAGACTGGACAATTAACAGTTTATCTTTAATTTTTGGTTTCAAGTATAAAATATAAACGGGTCAATAATTTGAAATTAATAATTGCTGTTCTAACAAAAGAAATAAAGAGTGAATTCAGAACAAGATATGCAATATCGGCTGTAATCCTTTTTGTATTAACTACAGTGGTGATGATTGTATTTGCTACTGCTGGTGAGATGCTTAACAATCAAATTTCATCAGGTATATTATGGGTAATTATGTTTTTTGGAGCCATGACAGGTCTTTCCAAGAGCTTTGTTAGTGAAGAGGAACGAGGGACATCATTATTGCTTCAATTAACCACCCAGTCTTCTGCAGTTTTCTTTGGCAAATTGATTTTCAATATGCTTTTGGCATTGTCGCTAAATATATTTGCTGTTGTTCTTTTACTCACATTTTTTTCCAACCTGAATATCGGTAATTTTGGTTTATTTGTAGTAATAATAATTTTGGGTTCGATAGCCATTGCCTCTGCCACTACAATTATTTCTGCATTAATAGCAAAAGCGAACTCCAAAAATGCACTTTTCCCAGTACTTAGTTTTCCTATATTACTACCAATAATTATTCTTGGTATTCAAATTACCTCTAACGCATTTAGTGGTGCAACTTTTGCAAAATCACAAGATGATTTGCAACTAATATTTTCCTATACAGGGATTATGATATTAGCATCATACTATCTTTTCGATATTGTATGGAAGGATTAAGACAATAACTTTAAGCCCTATCTTGCTTTAGTGGTATTGAAAAAGCAAAAGTAGAACCTTTACCTAATGCACTCTTAACCCAAACTCTACCCTTGTGACTTTCTATCAGTTTTTTTACAATCCACAGTCCCAAACCAGTAGAAGATTCACCAGCGGTTGGTTGTGCAGAAAGTTTTGCCCCTCGTTTGAATGTATGTTTCAAATCATCCTCGCTTAAACCAAGTCCATTATCACTAACTTCTACTACTAAATTGTTTAACTCTTTGCCAGACTTTACCCTAATGATTCCGCCGTTTGGAGTGAATTTAATTGCATTGGATACAAGATTATCAACCACTTCGTCAATTTTCTGCGGATCAAATTCAGCATCGGGAAGTTTTTCCATCAACTCAGTAAACAAATTAATTGATTTGTTTTTGGCAGCAATCTGATTTCTTTGATAAACATCTTTAATAACATCATTGAGGCTTGCTGTGTCGAACTCAAGGTGAATATTTGTGCTTTCCAGTGAAAGTATTTTAGTAACTTCTTGGGACAATGAAACAATCTTGCTGGTAGTTTGTGCAATGTCGTTAATTATCTCTTGTTGTTCTACCGCAGTCAAATCATAAGAGGTAAGAAGCTCTACCAAACTTTTAATCAACGAAGCAGGGTTTTTTATGTCATGTATGATAACAGCAAATAGTTCGTCTTTTTGAACTTGCAATTCTTCGAGTTCAGACTTACTGTTTTCAAGCTTACTAAGGTTTCCTTGAAGTTCTTTGTTTTGTTTTGATAATTGTTCGCCTCTTACGTTCAAAGCGTCAATTTGACCCCTCAAAGCAGCTATTTCAGCTCTTAAATCACCATTCTCGCTTTGTAGCTGATCGAAATCCTGCTTGGGTACAAAACTGTTTTTGTCAACCATCATACTACCCTTTTTGTTTGATAAAATGCTTATTTTTTTGAATCTTTCCAAATTTCTGAAAATTATTATAAGAATAACTATT